>JBJKRV010000242.1:0-3358 GCA_046704465.1 Opitutaceae bacterium
GGCGGACGGCACGCAAAGCGCCAGGGCCAGGCCGAGTACGGTGAATTGCCAGCGGCGGGTTCGATGCGTGGCGCTCATGCGGGCTTCCGGGACGGGCCTATCCGGCATTTTAACCGCCTTGAAGCGGTCGTGGCACCGGACGGATTGCCGTTAGAATGGCGGCTTTGCAAGGGTGACCCGTCATGTCCGCGCGTACCTTGGCGATGACCGATGCGCTCTACGACTACCTGCTGGCGCATTCCCTGCGCGAGCCCGGGGTGCTGGGGCGCCTGCGCGACATGACCCAGGCGATGCCGCAGGCGAGCATGCAGATCTCGCCGGAGCAGGGCCAGTTCATGGCCTTGCTGGTGCGTCTGATCGGTGCGCGGCGCTGCCTGGAAATCGGCACATTCACCGGTTATTCGTCAACCGCGGTGGCCTTGGCGCTTCCCGCCGACGGTCGCGTTCTGTGCCTCGACGTGAGCGACGACTTCACCCGGCACGCCCGCGAGGCCTGGCGCGAGGCCGGCGTGGAGGACAAGATCGAGCTGCGTCTGGCGCCGGCGCGCGAGACGCTCGCGGAGTTGCTGGAGACCGGCGAGGCGGGGCGTTTCGATTTCGCCTTCATCGATGCCGACAAGGCCAACTACCCGCATTACTACGAGGCGGCGCTGGAGCTGTTGCGACCCGGCGGACTGGTTGCCGTGGACAATACGTTGTGGAGCGGGCGCGTGGCCGATCCCGGGGACACCAGCGAGGACACCAGCGCCATCCGTGCGTTCAACGACCGGGTTCACGGGGACGAGCGGGTCGACGTCTCGCTGGTGCCGATCGGCGACGGCCTGACGTTGGCGCGCAAACGATAAGAAGGGTTTTCTCGGGAATGATCGAAGACACCAGTCCCCTGCCGGAGTCGTACGAACCGGGCGCCGTGGAATCCGCGGTGCAGGCCGAGTGGAAGCGTGCCGCCGCGTTCGTGGTCGGCGAGGATGCGCCGGGGCGCGCCAAGTTCTACTGTCTGTCGATGTTGCCGTATCCGAGCGGGCGACTGCACGTGGGCCACGTGCGCAACTACACCATCGGCGACGTGATCACGCGCTTCAGGCGCATGCGCGGCGATAACGTGCTCCAGCCGATCGGCTGGGACGCGTTCGGGCTGCCGGCCGAGAACGCCGCAATCCAGAACAACACGCCTCCGGCCGAATGGACGCGGCGCAACATCGCCGAGATGCGCGGCCAGCTCGAGCGCATGGGCTTCGCCCTGGACTGGTCGCGCGAGTTTGCCACCTGCGACCCGGACTACTACCGCTGGGAGCAGTGGTTCTTCACCCGCCTGTTCGAAACAGGCCTGGTCTATCGCGCGAGCGCCACGGTCAACTGGGATCCGGTGGACCAGACCGTGCTCGCCAACGAGCAGGTCGTGGACGGGCGCGGCTGGCGCTCCGGGGCGCCGGTGGAGCGGCGCGAGATCCAGCAGTGGTTCCTGAAGATTACCGCCTATGCCGACGAGCTGCTGCACTGCCTGGACGGGTTGCCGGGTTGGCCCGACGAGGTCAAGACCATGCAGCGCAACTGGATCGGGCGCTCCGAGGGCCTCGACATCCGTTTCGAAGTGGCGGGGGAAAACGAACCCCTGCAGGTCTTCACCACGCGGCCCGATACGTTGATGGGCGTGACCTACCTCGCGGTTGCGCCCGAGCACCCGCTCGCGCAGCGCGCGGCGGAAGGCGATCCCGAACTGGCCGCCTTCATCGAGGCGTGCCGCCACGGCGGCGTCAGCGAGGCCGTGATCGAAACCCAGGAAAAGCGCGGACGACCGACGCCGTTCGAGGCGATACATCCGCTGTCCGGCGAACGCTTGCCGGTCTGGGTCGCCAATTTCGTGCTGATGGGCTACGGAACCGGCGCGGTGTTGGCGGTGCCGGGCCACGACCATCGCGATTTCGACTTCGCGCACCAATACGACCTGCCGATCCGCCCGGTGGTCGGCATCGACGGCGAGGACTACGACAAGGCCGAGTGGCATGCGTGGTATGACGCGAAGGACGAGCGTATCCGCATCGTGAACTCCGGCCACGGACTCGACGGACTGGGTTACGGCGAGGCCTTCGAGCGCGTGCTCGCGCTGCTCGCCGAGAAGGGGCGGGCCGAGCGCCGGGTGCAGTACCGCCTTCACGACTGGGGCATCTCGCGCCAGCGCTACTGGGGCTGCCCGATCCCGATCATCCATTGCCCCGACTGCGGTCCCGTCGCCGTGCCCGACGAGGACCTGCCGGTCCGGCTGCCCGAGGACGTCACGTTCCAGGGCGTGGCCTCGCCGCTCAAGACCGACCCCGAGTGGCGCAAGACCGCCTGCCCGAAGTGCGGTGGCGCGGCCGAGCGCGAGACCGATACCTTCGACACCTTCTTCGAATCCTCCTGGTACTTCGCCCGCTACACCTCGCCCGATGCCGGCGCGATGGTCGACGAACGCGCGAAGTACTGGCTGCCCGTCGACCAGTACATCGGCGGCGTCGAGCACGCAGTGCTGCACCTGCTCTATGCGCGCTTCTTCTACAAGTGCATGCGCGACGAAGGCCTGGTTCCCGGCGACGAGCCGTTCACGCGCCTGCTCACCCAGGGCATGGTGGTGGCCGAAACGTTCTACCGCGAACACGGCCTGCAGCGCGAATGGTTCAACCCCGCCGACGTGGACGTCGAGCGTGACGCGAAGGGCGCGGCGGTCGCCGCACGCCTGAAGTCCGACGGCGAACCGGTGAAGTTCGGCGGCATCGAGAAAATGTCCAAGTCCAAGAACAACGGCGTCGACCCGGAAACGCTGGTGGCACGGCACGGGGCCGACGCGGTGCGCCTGTTCGCCATGTTCGCCGCGCCTCCGGACCAGTCCCTGGAGTGGTCCGATGCCGGCATCGAGGGCGCGGTGCGGTTCCTGCGCCGGTTCTGGCGCCTCGTGCGCGACTACCAGTCGCACCCGGGCCCGGACGGCTCGGACGATGCCGCGGCGGTGGAGTCGTTGCGGCGCAAGCTGCACCGGACGATCGCCAAGGTCGGCGACGACCTCGAACGCCGCTATGCTTTCAACACGGCCATTGCCGCCAACATGGAACTGGCCAACGAACTGGCCCGGTTTACGCCCGGGAGCGCGGCGGGCTTCGAGGTGCTGGGCGAGGCGCTGAATGCCATGGTGAGGATGCTCGCGCCGATCGTCCCCCATCTCGCCCAGGCCTTGTGGGAGGCCCTGGGAGAAGAAGGACTGGTGATGGACGCCGCCTGGCCCGAGGCCGATCCTGCAGCGCTGGAGACCGACGAGATCCAGCTGGTCGTCCAGGTCAACGGCAAGCTCCGCGGCCAGATACGCGTGGGCAAGGACCTGGCGCGG
>JBJKRV010000243.1:0-3216 GCA_046704465.1 Opitutaceae bacterium
GCGTGGCGCGCGACACCGTCGTGCCGGCCAGCTGCACCGGCTCCAGCTCGGCCACGGGGGTCAGCACCCCGGTGCGGCCCACCTGGACCGTCACCGCCTTCAGGCGGGTCGCCGCGCGCTCGGCGGCAAACTTGTAGGCGATGGCCCAGCGCGGCGCCTTCGCCGTGCTGCCCGCCTCGCGCTGCTGCGCGAACGAGTCCAGCTTCACCACCGCGCCGTCGGTCGCGTAGGCGAAGGAGTGCCGCATGCGGTCGAGTTCCTGCACCGCCGCCCACGCCCCGTCGATGCCGCGGGCGGTCCAGAACTTCTCGAGTCCCGGGAGCCCCCACGCCTTCACCAGCTCGTGGATGCCGCTCTGCGCCTCCGTCGCGGCCGGCTCGCAGTAGCCGACGCCGTAGAGCACGATCTCGAGCCTGCGGCGGGCCACCTCGCGCGTGTCGAGCTGTTTGATCGTGCCGGCGGTGAGGTTGCGCGGATTGGCGAACAGCGCCTCGCCCGCCTCCTCCCGTTCGCGGTTGATGCGCTCGAATTCGGCCAGCGTCATGTAGATTTCGCCGCGGATCTCGATCACCGCGGGCAGGCGCGCCCCCCGGCCGCCCGGCCGTTTCAGCTCCTTCGGGAGCGTCTTGATGGTCCGGGCGTTGGCGGTGATGTCATCGCCCTCGAATCCGCTCCCGCGGGTGACGGCGCGGACGAGCACACCCCGCTCGTAGGTGACGCTGACGGCGATGCCGTCGATCTTCGGCTCGATCACGTAGGCCAGATCCTCGCGCCCGAACAGCTTGACCAACCGCTGGTGGAAGGCGCGCAGCTCCTCCTCGGAGTAGGTGTTGTCGAGACTCTGCATCGGCTGGCGGTGCCGGTAGACGGCAAAACCCTCCAGACGGTCGTCACCGACCCGCTCGGTCGGCGAGTCCGCCGTGCGAAATTGCGGGAAGCGCGCCTCGAGGCCGGCCAGCTCGCGTTTCAGGCGGTCGTAGTCCTGGTCGCCGATCTCCGGCTGGGCCTGACGGTAATAAAGCTCGTCATGTCGCACCACCTCGGCGCGCAGTTCGGCGATGCGTTGTCTGGCCTCGGCGGACGTCATGCGTCTGGATTAGGCACCGACTCCGGCGAATTTTCAACCCGGGGTTGCGGAGGCGTGGATTCCGCATCCGGTCGCCGGCCCCGGTGAGACCGGCTCCTCCGGTCGAAATCGACCTCGAGGGGCATATGGGCCCGGCCGCCGCCGCCCTTCGGGCTATGGCGCCGAGCGAGGTCGGGCTCCACCCGCGCGCATCGGAGCGGGGCTTCGCCTCGCCGGGCCCTGTTGCCAGCAAGTTCACTCCGCGGGACGCAGGCGGCGAACTCCACCGCCCTCTTTCGGCGCCCGGGCAATCCGCCACTCAAGCAGCTTCCGGTAGCCGGTCCATCGCAGATATAGGATCACGGCGGTCCCCGCCCCCAGCGTGTCCGCCACCCAGTCCGCATACTCCATCGAGCGCACCGGCGTGAGACTTTGCAGGAATTCGATGCCCATGCCGAAGAGCGACACCACGATGATGGCCCAGAGCGCCCCCAGCAGCGGCCAACGTTCCGCCCGGTCCATCCGCGCGATCGCCGTCGCCAGCAGCCCAAACACGCTGAAATGGGCGAGCTTGTCGAACGACAGCCAGGGCGGCCCCACCGAGGGCATCGCCACCACCGACTCCCAGGTGACCACCGCCGCCAGCAGCAGGGGCCATCCCCCACTGCGGCGGCCCGCCCGCGTTGATTTTGTCTCAGCCATCGCCGGGGATCATTTCCCGGGATTGATGCCGCGTTTCAAACGGAAAGTCGGATGGCGGTCAGGCCGCACGGGATGTGCCCAGCCCGCGCGTTGGCCCGCCCGGAGGTCGGGCCCCACCCATGACGATGCGGTTGCGTCCGATCGTTCCCGATGGATCCTCTCGTCGGGTGGAACCCGATCTCCGACCCCGCCGCGGCGGCGGGGCCGAGCGGGTTCCCTTTCGCCGGAGCCGGACCCAACGCCTGAGCGCGCCCGGAGGTCGCGCTCCACCTGGGCGACATTGGTTTGCTACACCCAGTGGGCGACACCAAGCGAGGTCGCGCCCCACCTATGGTTATTTTCCAGGTCACATTCGTGCTACCCGCCTCGCTTGGGATTGATCCCCGGCCAGGCTGGTCCGACCATCCGCCATGCACGCGATCTCACGCACCGCCGCTCTGCTCGGAGCCTCCCTGGCGCTCGGCACTCTGCCTTTCGCCGCCCCTGGTGCCCCGGTGCTGCCGGGCCTGCAGCCGGACGGGTTCACCCTGCTCCACAACCAGTGGCGGATCCGGCCCGCCGGCGCCCAGGTCGAGCTGGGCGACTTTCCCGTCAACCTCGCCGTCGATCCCAGCGGCCGCTACGTCGCCGTGCTCGAGGCCGGGTACAAGCCGCATGCCGTGCGCATCGTCGACCTGCGCACCCGGCGCACGACCGCCGACGTGCCGCTGCACGAGGCGTTCTACGGCCTCGCCTTCTCGCCGGACGGCCAGACCCTCGTTTGCAGCGGCGGCGGCGACGATGTGCTGCACGTGTTCACGTTCCACGCCGGCACGCTGACCGCCCGGCCCGACGTGCGTGTCGCCCCGGCGGACGACCGCGGCGTCGTCGGGGGCGTGACGTTCTCCCCCGACGGCCGCTCGGTCGTGGCCAGCCTGCTCTTCGACAGCAAGCTCGTCTGCGTCGACCTCGCCACGGGGCACACCCGCTGGACCACGGCGCTTGACGCGACCAGCCCCGGCGGCGCCCCCCACCTTCGCAACCTCGCCACCGCGCCGAACGCCGGCCTGCATGGCGCCACCCTGGACGAGTCGAGCGACCCGCTCGATCTGGCCTGGGACGCCGGCCGCAACCGCATCTACGCCAGCCTGTGGGGCCAGTCGGCCGTGGCCGTGTTTGACGCGACCGACGGCCACGTCCTCGCGCACTGGCCGGTCGGCCTGCATCCCAACGAACTCCTGCTCACCCCCAAGGGCGACCGCCTGTTCGTGTCCAACGGCGGCCGCAACACCGTCACGGTCCTCGACGCCGCGACGGGCCGCGCCGTCGAGTCCCTCTGCTCCGCCCTGACCCCAACCGATCCGCCCGGCTCCACGCCCGACAGCCTCGCACTCTCGCCGGACGGCCGGATGCTGTTCACCGCGGACGCCTACAACGACAACGTCGCCGTCTTCGACGTGACCGCTCCC
>JBJKRV010000244.1:0-4376 GCA_046704465.1 Opitutaceae bacterium
CGTCGGGCCCGCGCATGTAGACCAGCAGGTCGTCCACCACGCCCCCCGTCGGGTAGCACATCGGCGAATAAAGGGCGCGGCCCGGGAAGAGCTTCCCGACGTGGTTGGTCACCACGCGGTCAAGGAAGCGCGTCGCATCCGGGCCCCTGACCTCGGCTTCGCCCATGTGGCTCACGTCGAACAGCCCGGCCGCCTGCCTGACCGCCCGGTGCTCCTCGAGAATGCTGCGGTATTGGACCGGCATCTCCCAGCCGGAGAACTCCACCAGCCGGGCGCCATGGGCGACGTGAAAATCGCGCAACGGCGTGCACTTGAGATTGTTCATGCTGCGACGCTAACTCGTTGCCCCCCGGGATGCGCAAGCCCGTTCAGTCCGGCCCCGTCCGGCGATTTGATTCGAAAATCGTCCCAACGCATCAGATGGTAGGGGCTTCATGCTCTGGCTGATCCTAGCCATCGTCTTCACGGTCACCGTCTCCTTCGCGTGCTCGCTGGCCGAGGCGCTGGTATTGAGCACGACCGTTGCCGAGATCGAAGCGCTCAAGCAGCGGCGGCCCCGCCGCGGCCGGCTGCTCGAGGCGCTCATCACCAGTCTCGACGACACGATCTCCGCCATCCTCACCGTCAACACGATCGCCAACACCCTCGGCTCGGTGATCATCGGCGGCCTCGTCGCCCATTTCCTTGGCGAGGCGGTGCTGGGCGTGGCCTCGGCCGTCATGGCCTTCACCATCCTCATCTTCGCCGAGGTCCTGCCCAAGAACATCGGGGTGACCTACCGCGAGGCCCTGCAACCGCACCTGGTTTATCCGATCTGGTGGACCCGCCGCGCGCTCGGTCCCGTCCTCTTTGTCTCGAATTTCGTCGTCCGCCTCTTTCTCAAGAAGCGCCCGCCGCCCGCGCCGTCCGAGCGGGAAATCATTCTGCTGGCCGAACGGGGGGCGAAGGAGGGCATCCTCACCAAGAGCGAGTCCAGCATCATCGCCAACGCGCTCGCGCTCGACGACGTGCGGGTCGGGCAGATCATGACCCCCCGCACGGTGATCACCTCGCTCAAGAAGACCGCCACCGTGGGCGAGGTCTTCCGCGAATATCCCAACATCCCGTTTGCCCGGATCCCGGTGCATCAAAAGAACCTCGACGACATCGTCGGCCTGGTGCGGCGCCGCGACCTCCTCAAGGCCAAGGCCAACGACCAGGACCTCGAGACCGTGGGCAGCCTCATGCAGGAGATCAACTTCATCCCCGAGACCGCCACCGTCGGCAACGCCCTGCAGCTTTTTCTCAAGACCCACCAGCAACTGCTCATCGCCGTCGACGAGTTCGGCTCGACGGCGGGCGTGGTGACGATGGAGGACGTGATGGAACAGATCCTGGGACGGGAGATCTTCGAGAAGGATGATATGGCGGTCGACATGCGCGAACTGGCGCGCGCCAAATTGCTCAAACAGAGCCGGGTCCGGGGCACCGGGGCCATGACCACGCTGCCCTGGACGCCGCCCAAAGCCTGAGTTCGGTTCTTCGCCCATGCCTGTCGCGCACCTTCCCCTTCTCCCGATCTTCGCCTACTGGGTCGATCGGCTCAGCCCGTTCATCATCCGCTTCGGCCCGGATTTCGGTCTCCGGTGGTACGGGCTGGCGTACGTCACGGGCTTTCTCGCCGGCGCGTGGCTGATGATGCAATATCCCCGCCATGGGCGCTCCCAGCTGCCGGCCAACCAGGTCACTGATTTCATCTTCGTGCTGGTGTTTGGCGTGCTGCTGGGCGGGCGCATCGGCTACTTCCTGCTCTACGATTTCTCCGCCCTCATCCACCATCCGCTGACCTTGTTCAAGGTCTGGCAGGGCGGCATGGCCAGCCACGGAGGATTCATTGGCGTGATGCTCGCTGTGTGGTGGTATTCGCGCCGCCACAAACTGCCCTTCCTGCATCTGGGCGACGTGCTGGTGACGACCGTGCCCGTGGGCCTGTTCTGCGGCCGGATCGCCAACTTCATCAACGGCGAGCTCTGGGGGAAGATCTCGCACGTGCCCTGGGCGATGATCTTCCCGAAGAGCGCGCCGCCGGGCACGCCGATCGCCCTGATCCCACCCCGGCATCCGTCCCAGCTTTATGAGGCCGCCCTGGAGGGCATATTCCTCTTCGCGCTGATGCAATGGCGATTGTGGAAGACCGACGCCATCCGCACCCAGCCCGGCCGGATCAGCGGCGAGTTTCTTCTCGCCTACGCCCTCGTCCGCATCTTCTGCGAGGTGTACCGGGAGCCCGACGTGGGCATCTCCCTCATCTTCGGGATGAGCCGCGGCACGTTCTACTCGATCTTCGTCGCCATCGCCGGCGTGGCGCTGATCGTCTACGCGGCCCGACACCGCCGGCGACTGGAGCCGAATTGAGCGGCTTCGGCCGCGCCGCTCAGGACTCAACCAGCGGCTGGAACTCCGGATTCCGCCGGATGAACAGGGCCACGTAGGAGCATTGCGGCACCACACGCCGGCCCTCCCGGCGGGCATCATTCAGGGCGGTGCGCACCAGCTTCTCGGCCACGCCGCGACCGCGCAGTTCCGGCGGCACGAAAGTATGGGTGAACGTGATGCGGCCGCCGTCCAGCCGGTATTCAGCCACGGCGAGGTGGCCCTCGGCCTCCGCCTCGTACCGGCTTTCGGCCGGATTGTGCCGAACCGTGATCGCCTCGTTCACGGCCCGATGCTGCGCCCAACCGGCCGGCACGACAACCGGTTTCGCCGGCGATGCAGCGAAATCATGCCCCTCCGTGGACGGCGCTCATGCCGGGATGTTGCCGCCGCCCGTGGTGCGTCCAAATCGTGCCAGCAGCCCCCGCAAGTCCTCCAACCCCTCGATCCGCAGGAGCCAGAGCAGCCCGCCGTAGACGACGCACGCCAGCGGGATCAATCCGACGACGGCGGCCAGGTCGGACAGCCGCCCGGTCGCGACGTGCCGGATGCCCCACCATCCGGCCGCCGCCACCAGCGTCATTCCGCCCGTGGCCAGCAGGATCTTCCCGAGGCTCGTCCAGAGCGTGCCGAAGCGCATCTCGGGCACCCGGCGGCTGAGCGCGCGGGTGAGCAGGACCGTCTGGATGATGATCGCGGTCGTGCTCGCCATCACCAGGCCCATCGCCCCGAACCGGCGCATCAGCGCCAGGCTCAGGATCAGATTCACCGTGAAATCGATCGCCGCCACCCGGACCGGCGTGGCCGTGTCCTTGAGCGAATAGAAGGCGCGCACCGTGAGGTTCACGACCGAGAAGAACGGCATCCCGATCACGAAGATCGCCAGCAGCGTGGCCATGACGCGCGCATCGCCCGCCGTGAAATGGCCATGCCGGAAAAGGAGGCGGACCACCGGCCCGCTCAGCAGGGCGAGTCCGGCCGCGGCCGGCATAATGATCATCAGGATCATCCGTACCCCCTTGCGGTAATCCCGCGCGAGGTCTTCGAACCGCCCCTCGACCGCATGGCGCGCCAGCAGCGGGTAGATCACCGTGGAAATGGCGATCGTGAACACGCCGATCGGAAGCTCCATCAGGCGGTTGGCGTAAAACAGCAGCGTGGCGGCGGAATCGTTGATCTGGTAGGCGAGCAGGTTCGCGACGTAGATGTTCACCTGGTAGATCGCCGTCCCGAACAGCCCCGGCGCCATCAGCACCGCGATCTGCCGCACGCCTTCGGAGGGCATCAGGTCGAACCGGGGACGCCATCCGCCCTTGATGAGCACGCCGGCCGGCACCGTCATCTGGAGAAAGCCCCCGGTCAGCACCCCCGCACACAGCCAGTGGATCTCGCCCATCGGCGTCTTCGCCCAATGCAGGCCGGCGCCGCCGAGCGCCACGATCATCGAAACGTTGAGCCAGATCGGCGAGAGCGCCGGCTCGGTGAACCGGTCCATCACATTCAGCGTCGCGTTGAAGGTCGCGGCCACGCAGATGAGCGCCAGATAGGGGAAAAGGATGACGGTGAGCGTCGCCACCAGCCGCCATTTGTCCGTCTCGAGCGTGAACCACCCGAGCTCCCGGCTGGCGTCGATGGCCCCGTTGACCATGTGGCCGATGGAGAGCATCGCCACCGCCGCCAGCACCCCGGTGACGACCAGCAGCCAGCTCGTGACCTTGTTGAGCAGCGTGTAGGCGCCCGGACGGCCGCCCTCATGCAGCGCCTCCTGCAGCGTCGGCAGAAATGCGGCGGTCAGGGAACCTTCGCCGAGCAGCCGCCGGAAGAGGTTCGGAAGGCGGAAGGCCGTGAGGAACGCCGAATTCAGCAGGCTCGCACCGAAGATGGCGGCCTGGAGCTGGTCCCGCATCAGTCCGAGCACGCGCGAAATCACCGTCAGGAACGAAACGACCCCGATGTTCTTCAGG
>JBJKRV010000245.1:0-2524 GCA_046704465.1 Opitutaceae bacterium
GTGCCGCCGACATGGCCAGGCTCGGCGGGCACGGCGATCCGGCCGCGGCGCGGCTCGCGGCGGCGCTGCGCCGCATCCTCGCCCGGGGCGCCAACGCCCTGCCGGCCCTTGCCGCCAACCTCTCCGACGGGATTGGCAAGCGCCTCGACGGTCTCCGCCAGGCCCTGCAGGCGGCACCGGTCTCGCTGGCCACCCTGCCGCCGGAACTCCGCGACGAATGGATCGGCCGCGACGGCCGCTGGTGTGTGCAGGCCAGTCCCAGCGGCGATGCCCGTGAAAACCGGGTGTTGCGACAGTTCGCCTCCGCCGTGCTGCGGGTGGCGCCCAATGCCACCGGCGACGCCATCACCATCCAGCAGACGGCGCGCACGGTGACGAACGCCTTTGCGGTGGCGGGATTGGTGGCCGCGGCCGCCATCGCGCTGCTCCTGTACGTCGTGCTTCGCCGGGTGCGCGACATCGCCAGCGTGCTCGCGCCGCTCCTGCTCGCCGGGCTGCTCACGCTGGCCACGGCGGTGTTCGCGGGTCTGCCGCTCAACTTCGCCAATATCATCACGCTGCCGCTGCTGCTGGGCATCGGCGTGGCGTTCGACATCTACTTTGTCATGCGCTGGCGGGCCGGCGAGAGCGGCATGCTGAGCTCCAGCACCGCCCGCGCCGTGTTCTTCAGCGCCCTCACGACCGGCACCGCCTTCGGCAGCCTGGCGGTCTCGCATGCGCCGCAACTCTCGGACATGGGGGATCTGCTGCTCATCGCGCTGGGCTACACCCTGCTGTGCACGCTGTTTATCCTCCCCGCCATGCTGGGACCGTCGCCGAAGGTTCCGGTGGGACGACCACCCTCTTGAAGCTGCGCCTCCGGCACCCGTCCGCCCTGCTGGCAGCCGTGGCCGGCGCGATCCTGTTCGCCGGCTGCGCCACCGTGCCGCGCGACCCGGCGGCGCGGGCCGAATACCGCGCCGAAAACGACCCGCTGGAGCCGCTCAACCGGAAGATCTTCGCCTTCAATCAATTCGTCGACCGGCACGCGGTGAAGCCGCTGGCGGAGGACTACGTGAAATACGTCCCGCGTCCCGCCCGCAACGCCCTGCATGACTGCCTCGTCAATCTGGACGAGCCGCTCGTGCTCTTGAACGACCTGTTGCAGGGACAACTCAAGCCGGCCGGCATCACGGCGGCCCGGTTCGTCATTAACACCGTGGCCGGGCCGTTGGGATTGCGCGACGTGGCCGCGAAAAACCGCCTGCCGCGCCAGACCGGAGACTTCGGCCAGACCCTCTACACCTGGGGCGTACCATCCGGCCCCTTCCTCATGCTGCCGCTGTTCGGCCGCTCGACTCCGCGCGACGCGATCGGAAAGGGGGCGGATGTCTACCTCGACCCGTTTCGCTATTTTCCGCGGGACCACGACTGGCCGAGCCTGAATTCGGGCACCCGCACGATCGTCGCCGGCATCGACGAGCGCGCCCGCAACCTCCAATCGCTCGACGCCCTCCAGGCGACCTCGATCGACTTCTATGCCGCCCTGCGCAGCTACTACCGGCAGAACCGGGCGACCGAGTTGCGGCGGGGCAAGCCTCCTCCCCTTCCCACCAACCTCTACGAGGACCCCGACTTGATGTCCGCCCCGACGCCGGGCCGAGCGCCGGCCGGGGTCAACGGGCCAGCGCCGCGGTCTTCTCCCTGAGCACCTTGATCAGGGCCGCGGCGCCGCCCCGCCGCAGCACCGAGGCGAATTCCGACCGGCGGGCGGCCAGCTCGCTGATCGTGCCTGTGAGGTAGACATCGAGAATCTGCCAGCCCCCGGCGCCGTGCCGCATGAGATAGTCGAGCTGGACCGATTTTCCGTCGTTGGTGAAGAGCTTCGTGTGCACGATCACGTCCCCGCTCCCCAGCGGCGTAGCCGTGGGATCGACGACAAAACGCTCGCCCGAGAAGCTCGAAAACTGGTTCGCATAGGTTGCGATGCTGAAGTCGCTGAACGCCTCGAGCAGTTCGCGCTGGTCCGCCGCGGTCATCGTGCGCCACGGCAGGCCCACCACGAGGCGGGTCATGAGCGGCAGGTCGAAATCGCGTTTGATCTCCGGCGCCAGCAGGCGCCGGCGCCCCTCGAAGCCGAGTTTCGGACCCTGCTTCATCGCCGTCAGCAGCACCCCGTAGAAGGACTCCGCGGTCTGCATCGGCGTGGGTCCGGCAGGGGCCGGGGCCGCGACCGCCGTCGCCGCCGCGAGCACGACGGCCAGTCCGGCGCCCAGCAACCGCAATCCACGCCCGGGAAACGGCGGGCACCGCCGCGGACGAGCGGCGCATCCGGCTGCGGAGCGGCGGATCATAGCGAGGAAAGTAACGCAATACCCGGCCCCGGTACGACGAAAATCTCCACGACCGGTCGGCCGGTCCGGCGCGTCCGGCTCACCGCCCCTTCCGCCGCCGCAGGAAAGGGCGTTGCCATTGGCGGCGGAATTCTCACAACACTGCGCAAGACCCCAGCGCTTGCCCCTCCTCCAACTTTCACGCTCACTTT
>JBJKRV010000246.1:0-3178 GCA_046704465.1 Opitutaceae bacterium
CGTCGGAAACCGGCGGGGCGGGGAACATCGTGACGACGGCCAAGCTGGTGGTGCTGGCGGTGTTCATCGGGTTCGGGGTGTGGGTCACCCTGCATCGTCCGGACTGGTCGGCGACCTTCACCCGGCACTTCCTGCCGAACGGCCTGGGGCACGTGTTCATCGCCATGGGCCTCACCTTCATCGCCTTCGAGGGCTACGAGATCATCGCGCAATGCAGCGAGGAGGTGCGGGATCCCGAACGGAGTGTCCCGCGGGCCATCTTCCTGTCGCTGGCGATCGTGGTGCCGATCTACCTGCTGGTCGCCTTCGCCGCGCTGGGGGCGGTGCAAACGAACGGGATGCCGCCCTGGGTGTTCCTGGGACTGAAGAAGGAGACCGCCCTGGTCGAGGTCGCCGGCCAGTTCTTTCGCGGCGGCGGCGTGCTGATCCTGGTCGGGGGGCTGCTGTCGACCATGAGCGCGCTGAACGCGACGATCTACTCCTCCTCCCGCGTGTCGTTCGCCATGGGCCGCGACCGCAACCTGCCGACGTGGTTCGGCCGGGTCCACCCGGTCCGCAAGACCCCGCACTGGGCGATCCTCGCGTCGGCGGTCCTGATCGCGTTCATGGCCGTGGCCCTGCCCATCGAGGCGGTGGCCAGCGCCTCGGACATCATGTTCCTGCTCCTGTTCGTGCAGGTGCTGATGGTGCTGATCGCCCTGCGCAAACACCGTCCGAACCTGCGCCGCGGCTTCCGGGTGCCCTGGGTCCCGGTGGTGCCGGTGGTGGGCATCATTCTCCAGCTGTCGCTGGCCGTCTATCTGTTCGTCTACAGCCCGCGCGCATGGTTGAGCGCGGCCATCTGGATCGCGATCGGGCTGGTGGTCTATTACGCGTATGCCCGCCGGCGGGACCGGGCCTATGTGAAGCTGGTGGAGGCGCGCGAGGCCGCCGACCGCCGGGAGTACCGGATCCTCGCCTGCATCGGAAACCCGGCCAACGCGCCGGTCATCCAGAACGTGGCCGGGGCGATCGCGCGGCGTTTCGAGGGTGAGACCGTGCTCCTCTCGGTCGTGGAGGTGCCCGACGGAGACCTGTTGGTGCAGGGCCTCGACCGGACCGGGCCGGTGCGGGACGCGCTGGAGGTCCTGCAGGGAGAGTTGAACGACGCGCACCTGCCCGCGAGATCCGTGGTCCGCGTCTCGCATCGCGTGTCGTATGGAATCACCGAGACGGTGCTGGAGGAACACTGCAACCTGATCGTGATGGGACGGGAGCGGCACGCCTCGCTGATCGAACGGTTTGCCGAGACGGCGGTCGACCGGGTGGTGCGGGAGTCGCCGGCCCAGATCGTGCTCGTGACCGCCGACCGGTGGCCGGCAGAGGTCCGGACCATCCTGTTCGCCCACGACGCCGGACCGAATTCGACCCTGGCGGCCGACGTGACCCAGGCGCTGAGCCGCGCCTACAACGCCCGGGTCCGGGTGGTGCAGGTCGTGACGCCGGCGGCGGTTCCGGCCACGGTCGCGCGGGCGGAGAGTGAAATGGCGGCCACCTGTGCCGATCGTTTCGCCGGCGCCGAACAGCGCGTGGTGCGGGCCGATGACATCGTCGACGGCCTGCTTCGCGAAGCGGATGGGGCCGACCTGATCGTCACCGGCGGCAGCGACGCCGGGCTGCTCGAGCGGTTGCTGGGACTCCCGGTGCCGCAGCAACTGGTCGAGCGGACCAGGCGCCCGGTCATCGCCGTGCACGAGATGGCGGCCCAACCGAGGCGGTGGATCCTTTAGGCCGGTCGCGCCGCGGTCAGTTGGCGGTGAACCGGTAGCCGATGCCGGCCTCCGTCCGGAAGAACTTCGGCTGGTTCGGCTCGTCCTCGAGCTTCTGGCGCAGTCGCGCCATGTAGACGCGCAGGTAATGGGTCTGCTCGCCGGCCTTGGGCCCCCAGATCTCGCGCAGAATCTGCCCGTGGGTGATGACCTTGCCGCGGTGGATGAGCAGCAGGCGCAGCAGCGCGTATTCCTTGGCGGTCAGCCGCACCTCCTCGCCCCGCCGGGTGACCAGGCGGCGGGCGAAATCCACCTCGACCGAACCGAATCGCACCTCTCCGGCCTCCTCGGCGGCGGCGACACGGCGGAGCATGACCCGCAGGCGGGCGAGCAATTCGCCCGACGCGAACGGCTTCGTGAGGTAGTCGTCCGCGCCGGCGTCGAGCGCGGCCACCTTGTCGCTTTCGCCGCCGCGGACGGAGAGGATCAGCACCGGCACCTGGCTCCATTCGCGCAGGCGGCGTACCACCTCCGTGCCGGGCAGATCCGGCAGACCCAGATCCAGGATGACGGCGTCGGGGCGGCGGAAGGCGACCTCGTTGAGTCCGGCCTGGCCGGCCTCCGCCTCGCGGATCGAATAGCCGGCGGCCTCCAGCGTCACGCGGAGCAGACGGCGGATCTGGATCTCGTCGTCAATCACCAGGATCTCGGGCGACGGGGCGGTCATTCGGCCGGCACGCTACCATGGCGGTCGAACGGAAGAAACACCGTAAAACAGGCGCCGCCGTCGGGCTGGTTGACCGCCTCCACCCGGCCGCCGTGGGCTTCGACGAATCCGCGGACGATCGACAGACCGAGCCCGAGGCCGCCGGCGCGGGCCGGATCGCCGCGGAAGAATTTGTCGAAGAGGCGCGCGGACTGTTCCGGGCGCAGCCCCGGGCCGCGGTCCGCCACCCGAATCCAGACCTCGCCTCCGTCGGTGCCCGCCGAGAGGGCGAGGGGGCTGCCGGGCGGTGTGTGGGTGCAGGCATTGTGAATCAGGTTCACCAGGGCCTGCTGGACCAGCATGAAGTCGAGGCGGACCAGGGGAAGTCCGGATGCCAGCTTGATCTCCACGGGACGGTCGCGGCGCACCTCGGCGGTCGTTTCCAGGGCGGCGTTGATGAGGTCCGCGAGGTCGCACCAGTCGAGGTGCAGGTTGAGGGCGCCGGATTCGAGGCGGGTCATGTCGAGCAGGTTCTCGACCAGGTGCTGGAGTCGGCGCACCGCGGTGGTGAGCTCGCCGACCAGCGGCATTTCGCGGTCCGGCGCGATCGCGGCGAGGTTCTCCACGGTGGTGGCCAGAACCGAGAGGGGCGTCTTCAGTTCGTGGGATACGCTGTCGAGCAGGGTGCGATGCAACCGGTCGGAAGCCTCGGTCAGGCGCGCGG
>JBJKRV010000247.1:0-7276 GCA_046704465.1 Opitutaceae bacterium
TTCTATGACGGGATCTTCGACCACGCCCGCCGCTCCGTCGGCGCCGCGCTGGCGGCCATGAATCTCGCTTTGGTGCAACACGAGAAGGCCTTCGCCCTGATGCGGCCGCCCGGGCACCACGCCACCGGCGCCCAGGCGATGGGTTTCCGCTACCTCAACCAGGTCCCGAACGCCGCCGTGGCCGCGCGCGCCCGCGGCGCCCGGCGCGTCGCCGTGTGGGATTTTGACGCCCATCATGGCAACGGCACCGAGGCCATCCTCGACGGCCGCGAGGGCTTCCTGTTCTGTTCGATCCACCAGTTTCCCGGCTATCCCGGCACCGGCACCCGTCACACCGCCAACTGCCGCAATTACGTCATTGCCCCGCACACCCCCCGCCCGGACCACCTGGCCGAGTTGGGCCGCTCCTGGGATGCCATTGTCGGATTCAAGCCCGATCTGGTGATCGTGTCGGCGGGCTTCGACGCCTACGCCCGCGACCCCATCGCCGCGCTCAGCCTCGAGCAGGAGGATTTCGCCCTGCTGGGGCGCTGGCTGCACCGCGCCGACTTCCCCGTCGCCGCCGTGCTGGAAGGCGGCTACAGTCCCGACCTGCCGCAGCTGATCGAGGCATTCCTCGGGGCGTGGGCGTGATCCCGGCCGCGAATTGTGCCGGTCCGGCAATTTCGCCTGTTCAATCGCCGCGGGTCCCCGCATGCTCGGAAACGTTCCGTCACGACCGCTGCTTTGAACGCCCCGCCCGCCCATACCTTCATTGACCAAGCCCCGCAGCTAGCCTCGCTCTTTGCCGCGCTCGACGGGGTCGGCGAAGTGGCGCTCGACACCGAGGCCGACAACCTCTTCCGCTACCGCACGCGGGTGTGCCTGCTGCAACTCATGGCCGGCCGGCAGATCTACCTCGTCGATCTGCTGGCGCCAATGAAGCTCGACGGTCTGTGGTCGCGCCTCGCCGCGAAGCTGCTGGTGATGCACGGCAGCGATTTCGATCTCCGGCTGCTGCACGACTTCTGCCAGTTCCAGGCCCACAGCCTCTTCGACACGATGATGGCCGCGCAGCTGCTCAACCTGCCCCGGATCGGCCTGGCCTCGCTGCTCGAGCGCTATTTCGGGGTGCAGCTGGCCAAGGACGGCCAGAAGGCCAACTGGTCGCGGCGCCCGCTCCCCCCCAAGCTCGTCGACTACGCCGCACTGGACGTCTTCCACCTGCCGGCCTTGCGCGATCTCCTCCGCAGCGAGCTCCAGCACTGCGGGCGGCTGGGCTGGCAGGATCAGCGCTGTCGCTGGCAGATTGAGAGTGCGAAGACCGGCTTCCCCCGCAGCGACGAACACGCCTGGCGCATCGGCCGTTCCGAACGCCTCGGGCCGCGCGGTCTCTGCGTTTTGTGGGCCGTGTGGCACTGGCGCGAGGACACGGCCCGCCAGCTCGATCAGCCTCCGTTCAAGAACACCGGCAACGACACGTTGATCGAAATCGCCTCGCGGGCCGATGCCGGGCTGCCCGAAGAAGCCATCCTCGCCATCGACCTCGGCAAACGCCATCGCCGTCTCATCGGCCAGCTCACCAGCGCGGTGCGCTCCGGCCTCGCCAAGAACCCCGGCACGCTGCCGCGGCGCCGGCGCGAGCGCGAACCCGGCCACGGCCCGCTCAACGCCTCCGAACTGGCGTTGCAGGATCGCCTCAAGTCCGATCGGGACCGCGTCGCCAAACACCTCAATCTCGATCCCACGTTGATTGCCAATCGCTCCCAACTCGCCCAGATCGCCCGCGAGCCGCACCGGCTGGACGACATCCTGCTTCCCTGGCAGGCGGACCTGTTGCGGCACGAACCGGCCTTGAAGGCCGGCGTCGAACCGGCCTGAGCCGGACCAGCGTGGGGGACGCAACCCCGCCTTGGCGTCCGCCCGGAAGACCCGTGTCCGCCGAATCCGCCAACATCGCGCGACATCTGCCAGTGATGGCCGCCGGCCAGCCCGACCGGCCGGCGGTCAAAATCCCGCGTGGCCGCACCCGCGGAGGCGAAATCGACTACCTGACGCTCACGTTCGCTGAGTTGGACGCCGAAGTTTCCGCCTGGGTCGCACGTCTGCGTGCCGACGGCGTGCAGGCCGGCGACCGGACCCTGGTCATGGTGCGCCAGGGGTTGCCGCTGATCGCCGCCGCCTTCGCCTTGTTCTCGCTGGGAGCCGTGCCCGTGATGATCGATCCCGGGATGGGCCTGTGTTCGTTTCTGTCCTGTGTCGCCCGTTCCCGTCCCCGCGTTCTCCTCGCGATCCCTTTCGCCCGCCTCGTCAGCCGCGTCCTGCCGCGGGCGTTCCGCACCGTCCGGATCCGCGTCAGCGTGAGCGGCTCCACGACGGCGCGCCTGGGCGCGGTGGCCTCCGTTGGTCCGTCCGTCGCCGCCCAAATGGCGCGAAACCAACCCTCCGATCTGGCCGCCATCGTGTTCACGAGCGGTTCCACCGGCGCACCCAAGGGCGTGTGTTACGAGCACGGGATGTTCGATGCGCAGGTGCGTCTGATCCGCGACACCTACGGCATCGAGCCGGGCGAAATCGATCTGCCCCTGCTGCCGATCTTCGCCCTGTTTGATCCGGCCTTGGGTATGACGGCGGTGGTGCCGGAGATCGACCCCAGCCGGCCGGCGCGGGTCGACCCGGCGAAGGTGGTCCAGGCCGTCCAGCAGGAGGGGATCACCAATTCCTTCGGCTCGCCCACCATCTGGCGCAAGGTCGCCGACCATTGTCTCGCCCGCGACCTCCGCCTGCCGAGCCTCCGCCGGGTGCTTTGTGCCGGGGCCGCCGTGCCCGCCTCGCTCTGGCGCGACTCGATCCGATTCCTGCCGAACGGCCGGCTGCACAGTCCCTACGGCGCGACCGAGATTCTGCCCGTCAGCACGGTTTCAGCGGCCGAAATCGATCCCGCCGCTGTCCGCGGCGCCCTCGTGGGCCGCCCGCTGCCCGAGAATCGCGTCAAGATCATCGCGCTGAATGACGACGCGATCGCCACCCTGGCCGAGGCCAGGGAACTGCCCGCGGGACAGATCGGCGAGATCATTGCCACCGGCCCGACCGTCACCCGGGAGTACGACCAACTGCCGGAAGCGACGCTGCGGGCAAAAATCCCGGCGCCGGAACTCAATCCCGCCAAAGCCGCGGGCGGCGCCATCTGGCACCGCATGGGCGATTGCGGCTACCTCGATGCCGACGGGCGCCTGTGGTTTTGCGGTCGGGCGGTTGAACGCGTGGAGACCCCGGCCGGCACCCTGTTCACCGAGCCCTGCGAACAGGTCTTCCGCCGGCATCCCGGTGTGGCGCGGTGTGCGTTGATCGGACTCGGACCGCGCGGAATCCAGGAGCCGGCGCTCGTGGTCGAGCCGGCGGCCGACTGGTCCGGATCGGGGCAAACGCGCCTGGCGGGCGAACTGCGTGGCCTGGCCCGCCAGCATTCGCATACCGCCAACATCCACCGGTTCTTCTTCCGGCGCCGGCTGCCGGTCGACGTTCGTCACAACGTGAAGATCCACCGCCTCGCACTGGCCCGCTGGGCGGCCACGGCCCGGGCCACGGACCTCCCGGCGGACAAGTAATAAGTGACAAGAACTGCCAGTCGAATTATCGCTGAGCCATCTTGGTACCTGATCCTTGTGACTTGAGACTTGGCCCGGCGCTGGTCACCGGCGGCACCGGCTTCCTGGGCCGGCGGATTGTCGATCGCCTGCTCGCCCAGGGGCGTCCGGTCACCGTGCTGGCCCGTCGGGCGGCGCCCGATCTTGCGCGCCGCGGTGTGAGCTGCCTCACAGCCGACCTGATGGATGCCGCGGCCATGAGGGAAGCCTGCCGCGGCATTTCCACCGTATTCCACACCGCCGCCAAGGTCGGGGTCTGGGGCCGGCGCGGCGATTTTTTCCGCGCCAACGTGCTGGGAACCCGGGCCCTGCTGGAAGGATGCACCACCCACGGCGTCCGCCGTTTCGTTTATACGAGCACGCTAAGCGTCGTGTACAACGGCCGCGACCTCGCCGGCGTCGACGAATCGGCGCCACTCACCGCCGCCTGTCCCGCCGTCTATCCGCTGACCAAGGCGATGGCCGAGCGCGAAGTGCTGACCGCCGATTCGCGCGCGCTGCGCACCATCGCGCTCCGGCCGCACCTCATCTGGGGGGTGGGGGATCCGCATCTGGTTCCCCGGGTCCTGGCGCGGGCGCGCGCGGGCCGCCTGCGCATGGTCGGCTCCGGCCGCAACCGGGTGGATCTCGTCCACGTGGAAAACGTCGCCGATGCCCACCTGCTGGCGGAGCGGGCCCTCGCCGCCGGCTCGGGCGAGACGGCTGGAACCCCCGACCCAATGCCCCCGCCCGCCGCCGGCCGCGCCTACTTCATCACCAACGGCGAGCCCGTATCCCTATGGGACTGGATCAACGATCTGCTGCGCGCGCTTGGGATGCCGCCCGTCACGCGCCGGGTCTCGCCGGGCGCCGCCGTGGCGCTGGGTGCGGCCTGCGAGTTGCTGTGGCGCGTCTTCCCGCTCGGCCCGGAGCCGCCGATGACGCGGTTTGTCGCCCACGAACTGGCGCTCGATCATTGGGCCGACATCAGCGCCGCGCGGCGTGACCTCGGCTACGTGCCGCGCGTGTCGATGGCCGCCGGGACCGCCGCGCTGATCGACTGGCACCGGCGGCAACCGTCCGCCGGCTGAACCGGCGACGCGTCAGGTCGGGCTTGACAGGCGAACATAATGTAACAATGTCTGTTACCTATACTCATGACCGGAAACTCCCGATTCGCCGCCAGCGTGCACATGCTGTCCTATCTTGCCTACAAGGCGGGGGCGCCGGTCACGTCCAGCGAGATCGCTTCCAGCGTGGACACCCACCCGGTCGTGATCCGCCGCTTGCTGTCGGCGCTGGTCAAGGCCCGGTTGGTCGTGCCCCACAAGGGCGTCGGCGGCGGCTTCTCGCTTTCCAGCGCGCCCGAGAACATCACACTGCTGGACGTCTACCGCGCGGTCGAACCGCCGGGAGTTCAAGGCCTCAGCCGGTTCGCGCCCAACCGCAAATGTCCGGTCGGCGCCCGCATTGAGACCATCCTCCGCACCATCTTCTTTCGCGCCCAGGCGGGCATGGAGGCCGAACTCGCCCGCGTCTCCCTCGACGATATCCGCCGGCAACTCCAGGGCGTCTGCACCGGACACGGGTAAAAAAATTTCCTTCGAAGTGTAACTATTGTGATTACCTTTAATTCCTCTAGCGCCCTATGAACCCAACCACATCCGCCACCCTCCTGCTCCTGGACGCCAGTCCGCGCGGCGAGCGTTCGCACAGCCGCAAGCTCTCCCAGGAGTTTCTGCAATCCTGGCAGGCGACTCATCCCGCCGGCCGCGTCATCTCGCGCGACCTGGGCTATGAGCCGCCGCCTTTCGTCACCGAAGCCTGGGTAGAAGGCGCATTCACGCCGCCGGAAGGCCACTCGGCGGCCGCGCGCGCCGCGATCCGCATCTCTGACCGTTTGGTCGACGAGTTGCTGGCGGCCGACGAAATCGTCATCGCCACTCCGCTCTACAACCTCAACCTGCCGGCGGTGCTGAAGGCATGGATCGACCAGATTGTGCGCTTCGGTCGCACCTTCACCGCCGGCCCCAACGGCTACACTGGGCTCGCTGGCGGCAAACGGGTGCGCGTGCTGGTCACCAGCGGTAGCGACTTCCGTCCGTCCGGGTCGCTCGGGGCCTACAACTTCCTCGAGCCCTACCTCCGCGGCGTGTTCGGCTTCATCGGCATCAGCGACATCACCTTCGTCTACGCCCACAGCCTCAATCAGGACAGTTCCGCGCGCGAGGCCGTCCTGGCCGAAGCCCACGCGGCCGTGCAGGCGCTGGCCGCAGCCTGAGCGCCACCGCGCCGGAGGGGTTCAACCACCCCGCTGGCGCACCGCCTCGAACAACGTGATCGTCGCGGCCATGGCCACGTTGAGCGAATCCGCCCGGCCGGCCATGGGAATGCGGACCAGCAGGTCGCTCTCCTTCAGCCAGAACTCGCTCAATCCGTACTGCTCGCTGCCCATGATGATCGCGAGCGGCCCCCGGAGGTCGGATTCCGTATGGAGCGCCGGCGCGGCCGGCGTCGTGGCGGCGGCCCGGATGCCGCGTTCGCGCAGCCACGTGCGCACCGCCGCGCCTTCCGCCACCACCACCGGCATCGAAAACAGCACGCCGGTCGAGGAACGGACGACGTTGGGATTGAAGATGTCCGTCACCTGATTGCAGACGATCACCGCGTCCACGCCCGCGGCGTCGGCGCTGCGCAGGATGGTGCCGAGGTTGCCGGGTTTTTCGATGGCCTCGGCGACGATCAACAAGGGCTGGGCGGGCAATGTCAAATCAGCCAGCGTGCGACGTGATTGCGGCGCCACGGCGAGCAGGCCGTCGGGGCGGTCGCGGTAGGACACCTTGGCGAAGGCGGGCTTCGAAAGCTCGATCAGTTGGGCGCCTGCCCGTTCGGCCGCCGCCAACACGGCGGGCTCGTTTTCGCCGAGAAACCATTCCGGTCCGTAATAGACCTCCGTCGGCCGCAGGCCCGACTCGAGGGCCCGCCGGACCTCGCGGTAGCCCTCGATCAGAAACAGACCCTCCGCGTCGCGGGTGCGGCGGTCCCGCAGCTTCAGCAGGTGCTTCACCCGGGGGTTTTGCAGGCTCGTGATTCGCTCGACCGACATCCTGTCCGCAACAAGGCGCAAATGGCTCCAAAAGTCAGTCTGGAAGTCTCCCGCGCTTTGGCCGCATGCTGGCATCCACTGCCGATCTGTCCGTGGCCAAGAACAAATTCAATCCCCACCCCTTTGCCTATCACCAGGAGCTGGAACTGGAAATCTCCACGCTGACCAACCTGGGGGTGGGCCTCGCCCGGGTGCCGCTGCCGCCGGCCGGGCCTGCCCTCCGCAGCCCCGCCGAGCGGGGCGAAGGATGGGTCGTGATGGTTCCGTTTGCGCTTCCCGGCGAGCGCGTCCGGGCGCGGGTGTACCGCAATCACAGGAACTATTCCGAGGCGGACCTGACCGCCGTGCTGCAGCCGACGCCCCACCGGGTCCCGCCGCGCTGTCCGCTGTTCGGACGCTGCGGCGGATGCCAGTACCAGAGCCTGGCCTACGCCGAGCAGCTTCGCTGGAAACAGCGGCAGGTGGGCGAACTGCTGCAACATCTGGCCGGCATCGACTTTCCGGTTGCGCCGGTGGTCCCGTCGCCCCGTGAATTCGGCTACCGCTCGAAGCTCACGCCGCACTT
>JBJKRV010000248.1:0-4698 GCA_046704465.1 Opitutaceae bacterium
ACCCATCTCCGGCCTCGCGATGGACAGCCGCCGGGTGGTGCCCGGAAACCTTTTCTTCGCCCTGCCGGGGTTGCGCACCGATGGCAGCGGCTACATCGACGAAGCCATCGCGCGGGGGGCGGTGGCCGTCGTCACCCAGAAACCGGTCGCTCTGCCCCACGGGCGGGTCACCTTCCTGCAGGTCGCCGATGCCCGGGTGGCCCTCGCGCGCGTCGCCCAGCGCTATTATCGGTTCCCCGACCGGGAGATGGACCTCGTGGGGGTGACGGGCACCAACGGCAAGACCACGGTCACCCACCTGCTCAAACACCTGCTCAACGCCGACCGCCGGGTCGGCCTCATCGGCACGGTGAGCTACGACCTGGGGGCGCGCACGGTGCCCTCCTACAAGACCACGCCGGAGTCGCTGGACATCTACGGGATGCTCGCCCAGATGCGCGACGCCGGCTGCCGCCAGGCAGTCATGGAGGTGAGCTCCCACGGCATCGATCAGAAGCGGGTGCTCGGGTTGCAGTTTGAGGCGGTGGTCTTCACCAACCTGACGCGCGACCATCTCGACTATCACAAGGAGATGGAGGCTTATTTTGAAGTGAAGGCCCGGCTGTTTTCCGGCGGGATCGGCCCGCAGCCGCGCCTGGCGGTCGTCAATCTCGACGATCCCTGGGGACGGCGGCTGCTCGAGCGGCTCCCCCCCGGCTTGCGCCGGGTCACGTTCGGCGAGGATCCGGCCGCGGACGTGCGGGCGGAGGCGGTCGAGCTTGGCTTCCGCCGCACGGCGTTCCGGTTGGTGTGGCCGGGCGGCTCCGCCGCCGTGGAGAGCCCCCTGATCGGGCGTTACAACGTCAGCAACCTGCTCGCGGCGCTGGCCACCTGCCACGCCCAGGGCCGTGACCTCACGGTGTTGCTGCCCAAGCTGGCGTCGTTCCGCAATGCGGCGGGACGCATGGAGCGGATCGAGGAGGGGCAGGCCTTCAACGTTCTGGTCGACTACGCCCACACCGACGACGCCCTGCGCAACGCCCTGACCATGCTGCGCGCCGTCACGCCGGGACGCCTGCTGGTCGTCTTCGGCTGCGGCGGCAATCGGGACCGGGCGAAGCGTCCGCTGATGACGCGCGCCGTGCAGGAGCGCGCCGATTTCGCCTGGGCCACGGCTGACAACCCGCGCAGCGAGCCGCTGGCGCAGATCTTCGCGGACATGCAGGCCGGCGTCACCGCCCCCGAGCGCATCACGTTCATCGACGACCGCCGCCGGGCCATCAGCGTGGCGCTCGACGCGGCGCGCCCCGGCGACTGTCTGCTGATCGCCGGCAAGGGCCACGAGTCTTATCAGGAGTTCGCCGATACCGTGATCCCGTTCGACGATCGTCAGGTCGTGCGGGAGCTGATCGGCGTGAAACGGATGAAGGAGGCCTGACCAAAGGCAGGAGCCCGACATGCCGGCGTTTTCCGCAGAGCAACTGGCCGCCTGGACCCACGGCCACTGGACCACCCTCCCGGGCGCCGCCATCACCGGCTTCGGGCACGACACCCGGACGCTGCGTCCGGGCCAGATTTTCGTCGCCCTGCGCACGGAGAAACGCGACGGGCATGATTTCCTGGCGGCGGCCCAGGCGGCCGGTGCGGCCGCCGCCCTGGTGGCGCGACCGGTCCCCGCCGTGGCCCTGCCGCAACTGGTGGTGGCGGATCCGCTCGGGGCGCTCCAGGCGGTGGCGCACCAACATCGGCTCCGGTTTCCCGGCCCGGTCATCGGGATCACGGGCAGCGTGGGCAAGACCTCCACCAAGGACCTGCTGGCCCTGCTGCTCGGGGGACCCGACGGAGTGCTGGCGACGGAGGGGAATCTGAACAATCACATCGGCGTCCCGCTCACCCTCACGCGCCTCGACCCGGCCCGGCACCACCATGCGGTGATCGAGGCCGGCGTGAGTGCGCCGGGCGAAATGGCGCCGCTGGCGGCCATGATCGATCCGGACGTCGCCCTGGTCACGCTCGTGGCGCCGGCCCACCTCCAGGCGCTGGGCGATCTTGAGGGGGTGGCGCGGGAAAAGGCGGCCCTGCCTGCGGCGGTGCGGCCGGCGGGGGTGGCGGTGTTTCCGCGGCCGTGTCTGCAATATCCCGCATTTCGGGACCTGGACGTGCGCACCATGACGGTGGAGCCGGCGGCGGTGCTGCGCCCGGCCGAGCCGCCGAAGGACAAGGTCTTTTTTGCCGTGACCCAACGGGGCGATGTCACCGCCCTGGCGATCGCCTACGGACCGCCGCCGCCGCTGGTGTTCACGCTGCGCCGGGTGTCGACCGGGATGGCGCAGAACGCCGTGCTGGCCATCTGCGCCGCCCTCTGGCTCGGACAGACCCCGGAGGCGATCCAGCAGCGCCTGGCGGGATGGCGGCCGGCCCGGTGGCGCGGCGAGGTCCGCCAGGAAGCGGGACGCTTGCTCTACCTCGACTGCTACAACGCCAATCCCGCCGCCATGATCGACGCGCTCGAGAATTTCAACGCGACCGCCCCGGCCGGCGAGCCCAGGGTCTATGTGCTGGGCTGCATGGAGGAGCTCGGCCCGGCGTCGGCGGAATATCATCGCCGGGTGGGACGGACCCTGCACCTCCGGCCCGGCGACCGGCTGTTCGTGATCGGCGACCAGGCGCAGGCCTTTCGCTCCGGCCTGCTCGAAAATGGAAATCCGCCGGAGCAGATCGAGGTGGTCGACCGTCTGGAGCCGGTGGCCGCCGGTCTCGCGGGCTTTCGCGGGTCGGTGTTTCTCAAGGGAAGCCGCCGCTACCAGTTGGAGCGGGCCCTGGCCGGGGTAGCGTCACGGGAGCCCGCCGCATGCTGACCTACCTCTCGCATTTCGAGAACGTCTTCGGTCCCCTCCGCCTGCTCCGGGCGATCACCTTCCGGACCCTGATGGCGGCCGCCACCGCGACGGCGATCGGCTTCCTCATCGGCCCGTGGCTCATCGCCCGCCTGCGGGTGTTGAAGTTCGGCCAGCATTACGACGACGATCGGACCGGCGATCTCGCCACCCGCTTCGACAAGAAGAACACGCCGACCATGGGCGGCCTGCTGATCTTCTTCGCCGTGTTCGGCAGCACGTTTCTGTGGGCCAAGCCCAACGTCTGGGTGGTGGTCAGCATGTTCGTGTTCGCCGCGCTCACGGCGGTCGGGTTCCGCGACGATTATCTGAAGGTCACGCGCAAGAGCCGCCACGGCATCGCCTCGGGCGAATAGATCCTCTGGCAGACGTTGATCACGGCGGTGGCCCTGGTGCTGCTCGTGTCCGATCCGCTCAGCGCCCGGAAGATCACCGAGCTGTGGGTGCCGTTTGTGAAGTACCCGGTGCTGGTCGGCATGCCGGTGGCGTTGCTGTTCGTGCTGATGTTCCTGTGGCTGGTCGGCTTCAGCAACGCCATCAACCTGACCGACGGCCTCGACGGCCTCGCGATCGGCTGCACGATTTCGGTGGCCCTGGTGTACGGGATCATGGCCTATGCGGCGAGCAACACGAACTTCGCCGATTACCTCCTGATCAGCTATGTGCCCGGCACCGGCGAACTGGCGGTCGTGTGCGGCGCCCTGGTGGGGGCCGGCATGGCGTTCCTGTGGTACAACTCGTATCCGGCCGAGGTCTTCATGGGCGACACGGGCTCGCTGGCCATCGGCGGGCTGATCGGCGTGCTCGCTTTCATGGTGCAACAGCCGCTGACGCTGATCATTGTCGGCGGTGTGTTTGTCATGGAGGCGCTATCGGTCATCATTCAGGTGGGCGTCTTCAAGCTCACGCGCCGCCGGACCGGAGAGGGCCGGCGCGTGTTCCTGATGGCGCCGATCCATCACCATTTCCAGAAGCTGGGCTGGCCGGAGACCAAGGTGGTCCTGCGTTTCTGGATCCTGTCCCTTATGTTCGCCCTGGCCGGTCTGGGCACCCTGAAACTCCGCTGAACCCTCCGCATGCCGAGCGCCCCGCCAGTCATCGCCACTTTCGCTGCCGGCACTCCCGGTGCGTCCGAGCCGGCGGGCCCGCGCCGTTCCGCGATTGCATCCGTGCCCGCCTGGCTTGCGCCCCTGCTGCAGGGACCGGCGGCGATTTTCGGCGGTGGTGCGAGCGGCCGGGCGGCGGGCACCCTGCTCGGCCTGTTGGGCGCTGCCGGCGAGATCTACGACGAACAGCCGGGCGCCGGGAGCGCGACCACCTTCGATGCCGCGGCGGCGGCGCGCCACCGGCTGGTGATCTTCAGTCCCGGATTTGCGACCGGGCACCGGTGGCTGACGGAGGCCCGGGCGGCCGGGTGCACCTGTCTGGGCGAGCTTGATTTCGCCTCGCTCTTCTGGCCCGGCCGCGCGATCGCGGTCACCGGCACGAACGGCAAGACCACGCTGACCGAATTTCTGGTTCATGCCCTCGTGGCGGCCGGCGAGGACGCCTCCGCCGCCGGCAACGTCGGCTTTCCGCTCAGCCGCCTCGTCGCGTTCCGGCCCGAGGCGGGCCGGGAGGCGATCGCGGTGGTCGAGGTGAGCTCGTTCCAGGCGGAGACGTTGCGCGACTTCCGCGCCGCCGCGGTCCTCTGGACGAATTTCGCGGAGGATCACCTGGAACGCCATCCGGGGCTGCCGGCGTATTTTGAGGCGAAGTGGAACCTGGCGGTGCGCGCGCCCGCCGGCGCCCTGTTTGTCGGCAGCAGCGTGCAGCGCCATGC
>JBJKRV010000249.1:0-7465 GCA_046704465.1 Opitutaceae bacterium
GGCCACCATGCTGGTCTACCTGCTCACCGACCTGCAGGTGCCCCGCGCAGAGCTCCGCGCCATGCTCGCCCGCGCCGTCGACGGCTCCTTCAACTCCATCTCGGTCGACAGTGACACCAGCACGTCCGACACCGTGTTGGCGGTTTCCACCGGACGGGTTCCGTGTCCCGACCTGGCGGCGTTTGAAACCGCATTGGCCACGGTATGCCGCGATCTGGCCGAGGACGTTGTGCGCAACGGGGAGGGCGTGCACCATGTGATCCGGGTCCAGGTCACCGGTGCGCCGGACCCCGGGCTCGCCCGCGCCCTCGGCAAGGCGGTGGTCAACGCCCCCTTGTTCAAGTGCGCCATCGCCGGCAACGATCCCAACGTGGGGCGGCTGGTGCAGGCGCTGGGCAAATACCTCGGCCGGGAGGCGGCAGGGCTCGACGCCTCGCGTCTGCGGGCGACGCTGGGCGGTCTGGAGATTTTCGCCGGCGGCTGCTTCCGCCTCGATCCGGAAAAGGAACGGGCACTGGCCGCCCACCTCAAGGCGACCGAGCTCTATGCCAGCGCGCCACCGAAAAACGGGATCTTCTCCCCGCCGGTCGATTACCCCGCCCATGAACGTTGCGTGGAGATCGAGATCGACCTCGGTGCAGGCAAGGCCGCGGCGACCGTCCTGGGCGCCGACCTCTCCCACGAGTACGTGAGCGAGAACGCCGACTACCGCAGCTGAGGCCCGACCGGACGAACCGCTACCGGTTCACGTGCACGACCTTCGCCGGCGGGAACCCGTTGAAGTACGTCGCGGAGGCGTGGCTGTAGGCCCCGATATTCTCGCTGTAGACGAAATCGCCGCGTCCGAGTTCGGGCAGGTTCTCGGCCATCGACACGACGTCGAGCGCGTCGCAAGTCGGCCCGAAGACGGCGCTGATCTGCGTGGCCCCCCGCTTGAAGGCGAGGATCGGGTACTTGCAGTGGTCGAAGATGACACCCGAATACGTGTGGTAGACCCCGTCGTTGATGTAGTAGCAGGCCTTGCCGTCGCGCACGGCCTTGCCGATGACCTTCGACACGGCATAACCCGCGGTCGCCACGAGGAAGCGGCCGGGTTCGGCCAGAATCTGGATGTCCGGGGGGAACAGCCGCTCGAGCTCGGCGTTGATCACCTTCGCCAGGTCGCGGAAAGGCTTCACCGTCGCGTCGTAGGGAGCGGGGAAACCGCCGCCGATGTCCACCAGGTTCATCTTCGTGTAGCCGCGATCGCGCGCCTCCTTGAACACGGCCGCCGTGAGGCTGAGGGCCTGGACGTAGTTGTCGAAGTTGGTGGTCTGGCTGCCGACGTGAAAACTGATGCCCTCGACCACGAGGCCCGCGCGGTCCGCTTCGAGGATGAGGTCCACGGCCTCGCCCGGCGAGGCGCCGAACTTCGATGACAGCTCGACCATCGCGCCGGTGTTGGGCACCTTGAGCCGCAGCGCCAGCCCGGCGTTGGGGGCGTGGCGCGCGATTTTGAGGATCTCCTCGCGGTTGTCGAAGGTGACCAGGGGTTTGTACTGGTCCAGTTCCTCCAGGGTCTCCGTCGGCTTGGTCGGGTTGGCGTAAATGATCTTGTCCCAGATCCAGTCCTGCCGCTGTTTGGCGGGCAGGTCCTTGATGTTCTCGTGGACGATCATGAACTCCGGCATCGAGGCGACGTCGAAACTGGCCCCCTCGAGGAAGAGCGTCCGGACGATGGCGGGATCGGGGTTGGCCTTCACCGCGTAGTAGACCTGCACCCGCGGCAGGTACCGCCGGAACGCGCGGTAGTTCTTCCGCAGGGCATCGTGATCGACCACGAAAAGCGGCGTGCCGTGTTCCCTGGCCAGCCGCTGCAGGCGCGTGCGTGAGATCATGGGGTCCTTTCCAGCGAGCGTTCCACCGATGCCGGCAGCCGGAGGGCGCGACGGTTCAGGCGCCGTCCTTGACCAAGAAGTTCTTGAACTGCCACGGGTCCTTCAAATCCAGATCCGGACGGTTGTAGCCGTGAAACGCGTTTCGGTAATGCTGCAACGGGGTCCAGTCGGACGCCTTGGAGATGAACCGGCCAAGGTAAGGCTTCGAGACCCGCAGGACGTAGTCGTGCGGCAGGTCGTCCGGCACGCAGACGCCCATCGCCGGGTTCTCGATCATCCAGAGCGAGGCCGCCACCACCGAGATCGCCACCTGCATGGTGGTCGCGTTCTGATGCGGCACCAGCCGGCGCGACTGCTCGATGCTGAGGTCGCTCCCGATCCACCAGGAGTTGTAGGCATGTCCCATCAGCAGGGCGCCGAGAATGTCGGCCCCGCTGGTGATCTCGTCGTTCATGATCCGCTGGTTCTCGACCAGGCGGTAGTCGTAGCCGCGCATCTCATTCAGCGAGGCGATGGCGCAGTCGCACGGACAATAGGCATAGTGCACGGTGGGCCGATAAACCGCGCGTCCTTTTTCCCACACCGTGAGCTTGTCCGAGATCGTGAACGCCTCGCCGTGGCGCACGACCATGCCGAGGATCGTGTAATCGGGCACCCAGGACCGCACCCAGGTGTTGATGCCCATGCGGGCAAGGCAGATCTGGTTGCGCGGGCCGGTCTTGTGCCGGTAGGCGAACGGCGGCAGCGACCTTTCATGCGTGCCCCACCCCATCTCGGCCGTGGTCGTGCCCTCCTCACGAAAGCCCTCGATGCTCCAGGTGTTGACGAATTCGTCGACCTCCTTCGGCTGGTCGGTGATCTGGGTGTCGCGCTCGCTGCAGTGGATCACCTTCACCCCCAGGCGGCGCGACAGCTCATTGAATCGAAGGTCGGCGGCGAGCTGGCGGATCTCCTCCGCCGCCCGGCCCTTCACCTTCTTGTCCGCCAGCAGGCTCTCGGCGATGTCGAGCAGGCCCTGCTTCGTGAAGTGGGAGATCAGGCCGGGGTTCGCTCCGTGTTCGATGACGGCGGTGGACCCCTTCTCGGCCCACCGGGACGTCATGCGGCGGACGTTCATGTGCCGCCAGTAGAGTGTCCGCTCGGTCGGATGCTTGTTCGGGGCGCCGGCATACGGGTCCCACAGCTCGGTCGACGTGTTGACGTACAGCACGCCATGGTCGTGGCACCACTGGAGGATGACGCATGCGTCGATGTTCCACGCCAGGTCGATCAGAAGGTCGCCGGCGGACAGGTGACGCCCGAGCAACCGCGGCAGATTCTCCTTGGTCACGCGCGCACGCACGAAGCGCACGCCGCGCGAGGTCCACGGCTTCAGCTTGGCGGCCCGGTTTTCGAAATCCATCACCGTGACATTCTTCGCGGGCACCTTGAGGTGCTTGAAGAGAATCGGGAGCGTGCATTCGGCGACGGCGCCGTAGCCGACGAAGAGGATCCTGCGGTTGAATTCGATCATGAGGTCAACAATTGCGCTGCGGGACCGGGTGCGGTGGCGCCCGGGGGATTGGCCGGCCGCCCGCAGCTTTTTTCGGCAGAAACCCAGTTTGAAAACGCGCGCGACTGCAAGTGTATTTCCGGACGGTACGATGCGACGCGTCGAGCCTGACGCGCAGCGAACGGTCGGATTTCGATCAGCGCGGCAGACCCGCCGTTTCGGGGAACCCGCACCAGAGATTCATGATCTGCACCGCCTGGCCGCTCGCGCCCTTGAGCAGATTGTCGACCGCCGCCGTCACGACGAAATTGCCGGTGCGAGGATCGTGCACCGCGGACATGTCGACCCGGTTGGTGCCGGATACATGCGCCGTGTCGGGAGTCTGCCCGCTGGGCAGCAACTGGACGAACGGCCGCCCGGCAAACGCGCGCTCCCAGGCGGCGTACAACTGCTCGACCGAGGCGCCGGGGGCGGCGGGGGCGGTGATGGTCGTGGCGATGCCGCGCCGCATCGGCGCCAGGTGCGGGTTGAACTGGATCACGGTCGGTCCGCCGGTCAACAGCGCCAATTGCTCCTCGATCTCCGCCAGATGGCGGTGCTTGACGAGCCCGTAGGCTTTCGCGCTTTCGGCCCGTTCAACGTAGAGGTAGGTTTCCTCGACCTTGCGCCCGGCACCGCTCACGCCGCTGAACGAGTTCACCACCACATGCTCCCGCGAGAGGACGCCCTCCCGAAGCAGCGGAGCCAGGGGCACCAGGATGCTGGTGGGATAACAGCCCGGTGCGGCCAGCAACGGAAAGCGCGTCCAGCCGTCCGGCGTCAGTTCGGGCAGGACGAATCGTGCCTGGGCCAGCAATTCCGGCGCCTGATGCTCGCCGTAATACCGCCGGTAGGTGGCGAGGTCGGCGATGCGGAAATCGGCGCTCAGGTCGATCACCTTCTTCCCGGCCGCGACCAACGCCCGGGCGTAGGTCGCGGCAGCTCCATGAGGCAGCGCCAGGAAGAACAGGTCGATGTCGCTGGCGGCCAAAGCCGCGGCGTCGGAATCGACGAAGCGCAGATCCCCGGCGGATCCGCGCAGGGAGGGAATGACGTCCGCCACCGGTCTTCCGGCGTGCTGGCGCGACGTCACGGCCGCCAGCAGCGCCTGCGGATGGTTGACCAGCAGTTTGACCAGGGTCTCGCCCGAATAACCCGAGGCGCCGACCACACCGACTTTCAGAGGAGAAGGCATGACTGGGAATGCGGAGACTGCGAAGGGACAAGAGTTGACACAACAAAAAGAGCGGAGGCCGCCGGGCGCTCCGCTCTGGAAACCGCTGCGCTGAATCGATGCTCAGCGCTTCGAGAACTGGAACCGCTTGCGGGCGCCCGGTTGACCAGCCTTCTTGCGTTCCTTTTCGCGCGGATCGCGCTTGAGGAAACCGGCCTTCTTCAGGGCCGGGCGGAACTCCGGATTGAGCTTCTGCAGCGCCCGGGCGATGCCGTGCGCCACGGCGCCGGCCTGGCCGCTGATGCCGCCGCCGCGGACGTTGGCGGTGACATCGATCTTCTCACGCAGTTCGACCGTGAGCAGCGGCGAGTAGGCCTGCTTGGCGAAATTCTCGTGACTGAAGTAACCTTCGAAATCACGTCCGTTCACAACGAGCTTCCCGGTGCCCTCGACGATGCGCACCCGGGCGGTGGCGGTCTTGCGCCGGCCGGTGGCGGAAAAGATGGTGGATTCGGCTGTCATGGAGGTGGGGTCAGATGGCGATCTTGACCGGGTTCTGGGCCTCGTGCGTGTGGGTGGCACCCGGAAATACCCGCAGTTTGGTCATCATCTGGCGGGCGAGGCGGTTGCGCGGCAGCATGCCCTTCACGGCGTGCTCAATGATGTACTCCGGACGCCGGACGCGCATCTCGGCAACCGAGCGATACTTTTCCCCGCCGACAAAGCCCGAAAACGACATGTAGCTCTTCTGCTCCTCCTTCTTGCCCGTCAGCACCACCTTGGCGGCGTTGACGACCACAACATAGTCACCCGTATCGACATGCGGGGTGTACGAGGCCCGGTGGCGACCACGCAGGAGGTTGGCCACCTTGACGGCGAGGCGACCCAAAACCACTCCGTCGGCATCGACCAGATGCCACTTCGGTTGGACCGTCCCCTTCTTGGCGAGAAAGGTTTTCATGTGCAGAAAGGGTGTCAGTGGTAGGTTTTCAGAGGGGGGTGTCAACCCTTTAGAACAGTTTCCCGCTGCCTGGGCGGTCTTCCGGGTCGGACATTGCGCCTGCAGCAGAAATCGGCGACCCTGGGAAGGCGGGTGGTAGCCGTCTTCTCTTTCTCATGTCAACTCGAACCCTGTTGTTATCCGCCGGCCTGCTGGGATTTGCCGGCGTGACCCTGGGCGCATTGGGCGCTCACGGTTTGCACCACGAACTGATGGTCCGCCAGACCGCCGATGTCTGGCGGACGGCCGTGCTTTATCACCTCGCCCACACGGTGGCGCTGCTGGCCCTGACGGGGACGACGACGGCGGCCGGCGGTCGGCTTCCCCGCCTGGCGGCGGCGGCGGCATTCTGCTGGATCGCCGGGGTGGTGTGCTTCTCGGGGTCGCTGTACGCCCTGGCCTTGGGCGGTTCGCATCTACTCGGACCGATCACGCCTTTGGGTGGGCTTCTCTTCCTGTCCGGCTGGTGTCTGGTCTTCGTCATGGGTTGGCGCACCGCCACGGGGAAGCCGTCGCAGTGATCGCATTTGGCCGCCGCCGATGACCCTGCCCGAAGAGCTGGTAGCGATGCTGCGCGCCGTGGCTGCCACCGGGCGACCCCGACTCGTGGGCGGCTGCGTGCGCGACTGGCTGCTCGGACTGACACCGAAGGACTTCGACATCGAGGTGGCAGGGGTTGACTATGCAACGCTGATCCGCGTGCTCGCCCCTTGGGGGGAGCACGATCTCGTCGGGCGCAGCTTCGGCGTCGTCAAGCTGCGCATTGGGGACCGGGAATACGATTTCAGCCTGCCCCGGCGCGAATCGAAGACCGGCGCCGGCCATCGTGGATTTCACGTCGCCCCCGACCCTGCTCTATCCGACGCCGAGGCGGCGGCGCGCCGGGATTTTACAATCAATGCGATCGCTTACGATCCGCTCGACAAGCGCATCATCGATCCTCACGGAGGCCAGGCCGACTTGAAGGCCCGGATCCTGCGGCATGCGGGTCCTGGTTTTGCCGAAGACCCGCTGCGGGTCTTGCGGGGCATGCAGTTTTCGGCGCGCTTCGACCTGACACTTGCCCCCGAGACGGCCGCGCTCTGCCGCCGGATCGTCGACACCTACACCGAACTGCCGGTTGAGCGCGTTTGGGGTGAATGGGAGAAATGGTCCATCAAATCCACGGTGCCCTCACGGGCGATCACCGTACTTGAGCAGACCGGCTGGTTGGTCCATTTCCCGGAGCTCGCCGCCCTGGCGGGGGTGCCGCAGGAGCCCGAGTGGCATCCTGAGGGCGATGTGCTGATTCACACCAGGCATTGCCTGGATGCTCTGGTCTCGCTGCCCGCGTGGCGCGAGAGCCCGGGAAACCGCCGGCGGTATCTCACCTTCGCCGTCCTCGCCCACGATTTCGGCAAACCCGCGGTGACGCAGCGGGCCGAGCGGCGCGGACAGATGCGTTGGCTGAGCCCCGGGCACGAGGAGGCGGGCGTCGGGCCCACCGAGAGCTTCCTGAGGCGCATCGGATCGCCCGCCGATCTGGTCGACTGGGTGCGTCCGCTCGTGCTGCACCACCTGGCGCACCACCACGGGCAGACCAACTTCAGCGATGGCGCGGTGCGCCGGCTCGCGCGGAAGCTGGCGCCGGCCAACATCGACGATCTCTGCACGGTCATGTGGGCGGATCATCTCGGTCGTCCTCCGCTCATCTCGCGCGACACGGAAGCGCGGATCACCGCTCTGCGCGACCATGCCCAGGCGCTCGCGGTCCGCGACGCCGCCCCGCGTCCATTGATTCAGGGCCGGCATCTGCTGGAACTCGGGCTCACCCCCGGCCCGCGGTTCAAACCGATCCTGGCGGCCGCGGCCGAGGCCCAACTCGACGGCGCCTTCACCGACGA
>JBJKRV010000250.1:0-3343 GCA_046704465.1 Opitutaceae bacterium
CGGTGCGGGCGTTTCAACTGGGGGCCGCGAGCTACCTCACCAAGGCGGGAGTGGCGGACGAACTGATCGCCGCGACGAAGAAGGCACTCGCGGGAGGCCGCTATATCAGTGCGGCGGTGGCCGAGCGCCTGGCCGCGGCCGTGGATAGCCGGTTGGCATCGCCCCACGCGGCGCTCACGCCCCGGGAGCTCGAGGTGCTGCGCCAGGTGGCCGTGGGCCGGACGCTCAAGGAAATCGCGGGAATCCTGTCGTTGAGTCCCAAGACCATCGCGACCTACCGGGCCCGGATCGCGGGCAAGCTTAGGCTGTCCTCCAACGTCGAACTGGCCCGCTACGCCCTGCGTCACCGACTGGTGGAGTGATCCGGCTGCCGTTCCACTGGATTCTTCGCTGCGCTCCGCTTGAAAGGTGGAGCCCGACCTCACCCGGCGCCTTAGCCCGAAGGGCGACGGCGGCCGGGCGGGCTGTATCGCCCCAGAATCGCGCAGCCGCGAGCACACAGGTGGAGCCCGACCTCCGGGCGGGCTGCCGCGCCCTCGAATATTTCGTAGCCGCAGGCGCCAGCGAGTGGAATCTCCGCCAAGCATCCCGGCGCCAGCTACGCCGCAATCGGAGAAGAACCGGGCCGGCCGCAAAAACGCGCAAGATGCACAGGAACCAAACCATTTGCGTTTCTTGCGCTTCTTGCGGCCACGGGATTTTTCGAGGGCAGCGAAGATATCGCCGCACAGCAGTGTCGGATTCGCCACGGCAACCCGGCTCTGGTGGTCTTTGTGCCGATGTGACCATCGCCTCCTCAACGGTGCCAGGCAAACCAGTCGCTTTCGCCTTTGAACTGCTGCCAAGGCGCGCCGATTGGCGCTGATCAGCAGTTGGCCACCAGTGATCACCCGGTTCGCTGGCGGGCGTCGATCTCTCGTGATTCATGTCGCCTTGGGAGGCCGTCGGTCCGCTCCTTGTCGGAGATTTGCCCGACAGACCCCGGGGCCGCGGGCTGACCACAGGTTCCGCCCTTTTCCGTCTATCGCGGCGGCGGCCAATGCGGGAAAATGCGCGCGTGGAGCAACGCCCGGTGCCGCCAAGCCGCGGGCCGGTGACAACCCCGGTGGCTACCCCCATGCAACAACCGGAAAAAACGCGCGTGGTGATCGTGGACGATTCCCCGCCGGTGCGCTGGCGCCTGCGGGATCTGATCGAGGACGCCGGAGTGGCGCGCATCGTGGGTGAAGGCGCCAGCAACGCCGAGGCCATCATGCTCTGCCGGGAGCACACGCCCGATGCGGTGGTGCTGGATCTGCAGCTGCTGGACGGGGATTGCAAGCGCGCCCTGCGCGAAATCGGCCGAATACTTCCCGCATGCGCCGTGATCATCCTGACCAATTACAACTTTCCCGAATGGCGCGACGAACTGCTCGCCCTGGGCGCCCGGCACTTCTTCGACAAATTACGCGAATTTGAGCGGGTGCCCGAGGTCCTCGCTGCGCTCGCGGAGCACCCCGCGAACCAGGATCGTCGGAAAAAGGGACTGCCATGAGATCGAGCGACTTCGCTGCGACCGCCGACCGTCGAGGCGGTGGCGCCCTCGGAGCCCACGGTGTCGCGCTGCGATCCCGGGCCGTCCCCGTGGAGTGGAGGCTGATCATCGGTTTCGCCGGTGTGACCACCCTGCTGATCGCGGTGGCCGCCCTGGGCTGGCGGCTGCTGGTGCAGGACCAGCGTTCCCAAGCGGAGTTGTATGAGGAGAATTTCCGCGACGTGAGCGATCTGGTCCAACTGCGCTCCAACCGGAACGCCGAATCCCTGGCCCTGTCGACCATGCTGGCCACGCCCCGGGCGGAGTGGGGGCCATGGCGGGAGGATCTGCAGCGGCGGATGCACGACGACGCCGAAACGCTGGCCCGGCTGCGCGCGCGCCTCGAGCACGACCCGGTCGGCCGGGCAAAGTTGGTGCAACTTCAGGGCGCACACGATGCCTTTGTCCGCACGGTGTCCGCCCGGATCCTGCCACTGCTGGAAGCCGGCGACCTCGACGAAGGGCGGCGCGCCTTTGTGGCGGAGGCGGCGGGAACCCACGACCGATTCAGGATTCTGACGCTGGCGTTGGAGGCGAAAGAGGCGACCGAAGCCCGCCGTCTGGTGGCCACGGCCCGGCGCCGCGCGCAGACCTACGCAATCGCCTATGCGGCGGTGGCCGCGGCGGCGTCGGCGGGCGCCGTGGTCCTCTCCCTCGTGCTCTACCGGCAGATCGGCGCCCACCTGGTGCAGCGCCAGCGCGCGGAAATGGAGCTGGAGCGGCTCAACCGCGCGCTCCGCACGGTCAATGCCTGCAACCAGGCCCTCGTGCGCGCCACCGGCGAGCCGCAACTGCTGCAGGACGTATGTGACGCCATCGTCACCGAGGGCGGCTACCGCCTCGCTTGGGTGGGCTGGGCCGAGCACGACGAGGCCCGGTCCGTGCGCCCGGCGGCCCTGGCCGGAGTTGACGACGGCTACGTCAAGGACACGCAGATCACCTGGGCCGACTCTGAGCACGGACGCGGTCCGACCGGGACGGCCATCCGGACCGGCCGGCCGGCGGTGTGTCGCGACATGCGGACAGACCCGGACTTCGCTCCCTGGCGCGCGGAGGCGCTGCGCCGCGGCTTCGCCTCTTCGATCGTCCTTCCCCTGCGATCCAACGGGGAGACCGCCGGCGCCCTGTCGATCTATGCCGGCGAGCCCGGTGCCTTCGACGCCGAGGAAGAGCAGCTTCTGACCGCGCTGGCGGATGATCTGATCTTCGGGGTGACCGCACTCCGCGCCCGCGAGGATCGCCGGCGGTTCAAGCGCGCCCTGAGCTCCGCCAGCACCTACAACCGGAAGCTGATCGAAGCCAGCATCGATCCCCTGGTCGCGATCGGGGCCGACGGAAGGATCACGGATGTCAACGCGGCCGCCGAGACCGCGACCGGGTGTCTGCGCACGGAGCTCGTCGGTACGGACTTCTCGAATTACTTTACCGAACCGGACCGGGCGCGCGCCGGCTACCGCCGGGTGTTTCGCGAGGGCCTGGTCCGCGACTACCCGCTGGAATTGCGGCATCGCGACGGTCGCACCACGCCGGTCCTCTACAACGCTTCGGTTTACCGCGACGACAACGACAATATCGTGGGCGTCTTTGCGGCGGCGCGTGACGTGTCTGAACTCCGTCGGGCGGAGGAGGCGATTCGCCGGACCAACGCCGACCTGGAACGTCGCGTCGCCGAACGCACCGCCGAGCTGGCCGCGAGCGAACAGCGCTTCCGCTTGCTCTACGACACCGCGCCGGTGTCGATCTGGCAGGAGGACTGGTCGGAGGTCATTG
>JBJKRV010000251.1:0-5574 GCA_046704465.1 Opitutaceae bacterium
CCGGCCCGGCGCATGGCCTCGCCCTGCTGCCCGAGGTCGGGGACGGCGAATGGATCGAGTTCGAGGCGGGCGACAACTCCCGCCCGATCTGGACCGGCTGCTGGTTTGGCCAGGGGGACCGGCCCGATCCCAGCACCGACAAGGCCCGGGTCCTGGCCACCACCGCCGGCCTCAAGCTCGTGCTCGACGACGACGCGAACCAGCTCCAGCTGCTGCACCCGGGCGGGGCCGAGCTCACGATGGAGAACGACAAGATCACCCTGAAGCTGGGGTCGAGCCAGATCGTGATCTCCCCCACCGACATCAACGTGAACGACGGCATGCTCAAGATCACGACTGCCGGCGCCAGTCTCGTGAATGACGTCTTCAAGGTCGGCGTCTGACCTCCCCCTCGCCATGGCCGGCTACCTTCTCACGACCCAAAGCAGCGTGCTCTGCCCCCATGGCGGGACGGTCCAGGTCGGCCTCACGACCGACGCCCAGGCGCAGGTGAACGGCGGTTTCGCGCTGCTGGAGACGGACGTCCACTTCGTGACGGGCTGTCCGTTCGCCCCCGGGCCAACTCCGTCGCCCTGTCTCCTCGTGCGCTGGTCCGGCGGCTCGACCGCGGTCCGCGTCAACGGAGCGGGCGTGCTCACGCAGTCCAGCACCGGCCTGTGCATCGGACCGGCCGGCATCCAGGGGCAGGCCATCGTCGTCAACACCCAGACCGAAGCGAGAACCAGCTCATGAGCTCGAACCCGGACGGCCGCCATCTGGCCTTTCCCTTTCGCATCGCCGCCGACGGCCGCACCGCCGCCCCGGCGTCGCAGGCGGACCACGTGCGGGACGAGGTGCTCCAGCTCGTCCTCACGTCGCCCGGCGAGCGGCTGTTCCTCCCCGATTTCGGCGGCGGCGTGCGCAAGCTGGTCTTCGAGCCGACCAGCGACGTTTTGCGCGGCATGACGCAGGCGCGCCTCACCCAGGCGTTCCGCAAATGGCTCAGCACGCGCGTGGCCCTCGAGAATCTCAACGTCACCTTCAGCGGCGACCTGGTCGAGGTGGAGATCCAATTTCGCGTCGCGGGCACGACCGACACGCGCGTCCTCAAATTCCAGCGCACGGGCAGCTGACCGACGGCCATGAGCATCATCCACACCGACGCCCTCAACGACCGTGCGCGCAACCTCGGGACCTTCAACGGGGCGCGGCTGCTGCTGGTCACCCTCCTGCCGGCCGGATCGCCGGTCCAGGCGGAGCTCGAGGTGACGTTCTACAACTCCAACCACCTCGCCGCGCTGCTCGCGGATCTGACGGCGCACCCGGAGCACCTCGCCGCGACGTTCGCCCTGCGGGGCGGGCAGCGGCTGCGCGCGGGAACCGCCACGGGCCAGGTGCGGATCACGGGGGTCGGGCCGGGCAGCGCTTCCAACCAGCTCGTGCTGACCGTCGAACCGATCGGCGATTACTCGACCTACACGCTGGTGATCGAGGCCGACGGATTCGATCCGCTGCTCGCCGAGGTCCCGTTCAAGTTCCGTCCGGGTTGTTTCACGAACGACTGCGCGCCCGCCTGGGAGCCGGGCACGCCGGCGGCGGTGGAACCGGTGATTGATTACCTGGCGAAGGATTACGATGCGTTCCGGCACGCGCTCATCGCCGCCATGATGCAGCGCGTCCCCGGCTGGCAGGCGACCAGCGAAGCCGACCTGGACCAGGTGTTGATCGACCTGTTCGCGGCCGCCGGCGACGAGTTGAGCGATTACCAGGACCGGGTGATGGCCGAGGCCTATTTCGGCACCGCCCGGAAACGCGTCTCCCTCGCCCGCCACGCGCGACTGATGGATTACCACATTCATCAGGGCAACCAGGCCAGCACGTGCCTGGCGCTGCGCATCGACAACACGGTGCCCGGGCCGTTCACGCTGCCGGCCGGGTTCCTGGTGTGGGCGGGAGCTCCAACGGCCCCGGCCGACGGCACGCCCTTTGCCACGCGCGAGGCCACGGCGTTGCGGGCGATCTACAACGAACTGCGCCTCTACACCTGGGACGACGTCATCCCGTCCCTCGCCGCCGGCGGCACCTCGGCCGACCTGGTGCCCGCCCCGCCGTTTGGCGGGCAGGCGGACTGCCAGGCGATCGCCGCGGACATCGTCGCGGGCGCGGTCCCGCAGCTCGTGATCCAGGAATGGCTCAACCCCTCGACCGGGCTGCCGGCCGGGCGCAATCCCGCCAAGCGCCAGCTCCTGCGCCTGCTGCCGGGGTCGGACGGCGCCGCGGCGATGCTCGATCCGGTGCGCAACGTCTGGTTCGTGCGCGTGAACTGGCAGGAGGAGGACCAGCTGCAGTCCAACTACTGCTTCACGGTCTTCTGCCCGGGGGCGAAGGTGGAGAACTGCACGCTGTTTCACGCGAACCTCGTGTCCGTCCACCAGGGCTTTCCGGCGCACACCGTCTTCCGCGACACCGACGCCCCGCTGGCGCCGGGAGAATGGCACTATGAGCGCGATCCCGAGCTGAGCCTGCGCTATGGGATCCTCTGCGCCCTCCCGGACGCGCCTCTCGCCTACCTCCCCACGCCGCCGGGCGGCGAAGTGCCGCCGCAATCGACCCTGGCGGTGCAGGTCGAGGTGCCCGGCGGCGGCACCCATCCCTACGAGGAGGTGATCAGCCTCGTGCATAGCGACGACCAGGAGGCGCATTTCGCCGTCGAGACGGACGAGCGGCAGCGAAGCACGCTCCGATTCGGCAACGGGACCAACGGCCTGCTGCTCCCGCCCGGCGCCGTGGTCACCTGCGACTACCAGGTGGGCGAAGGCACGGTCGGCAATGTGGGCCGCGACGCCCTGGCCAACTTCCTCACCGTCCTGCCGGCCGACCTGAACTCGCTCGGCGCCCTGCGCCCCTATTTCGAAACCTACTTCGCGGCGCACCCCACCACCCGGGTCCTCGCCTGCTGGAATCCTCTCGATGTCACCGACGGGCGGGATCCCGAGCCGGTCGACAAGATCCTGCGCAACGCCCCGGAGGCCTACCGGGCGCGCCAACTGCGGGCCGTGACCCTGCGCGACTACATCACCCGGGCCGAGGAGGTGCCGCAGGTGTCGCGGGCGGTTGCGAGCTATGCCTGGACCGGAAGCTGGCGCACGGTGCGCGTCGCCATCGATCCGGCGGGCACGCTGGAACTCTCGCCGGCGCTGCGCGACGCGGTCGCCGCCCACCTCGACACGGTCCACCTCATCGGCGAGGATTTCGAGATCCGGCCGCCGCACTTCGTGCCGCTGGCGATCGAGGTCGTGGCCTGCGTGAGCGCCGACGTCTGGCCCGAGGATGTGCGCTACGTGCTCGCGGAGGAGTTCTGCGACCGCTACACGCCGGACGGCCGCCGGGGCTTCTTCCACCCCGACGCCTGGACGTTCGGCCAGCGGCTGCACGCCAGCCAGATCCAGGGCCGGATCCGCCAGGTCGGCGGGATCGAACACCTGATCTCGCTCTCGCTCAAACGCTGGAACGACCCGGCGAGCCCGGCGACCGACGTGGTCCAGGTCGCGTTCAACGAAATCATCGAGGTGCGGAACGATCCGGACGCCATGGAGCTGGGTTATATTCGCTTCACGCTGGAAGGAGGGCGCCAATGAACGGGGAATGCCTGAACGACTGTGTCGCCCCCGATCCGTTCCCGCACCGGCCCGACAACCGCCCGTCGCTCCGACGGATCGACTACCGGATCGGCGCGTATGCGGACTTCCGCGAGCACCTGCTGCGGCTGCTCAACCTCGACCCGGTGCTGCGGGCGTGGACCCACCGCGGGCCGGACGATCCCGGCATCGCCCTGTTGGAGGGCGCCGCCGTGGTGGGCGACATCCTCACGTTCTACCAGGACCTGTACGCCAACGAGGCCTTCCTGCGCACCGCGCAATGGCGCGACAGCGTCGCCCAGCTGGTGCGGCTGCTCGGCTATCGTCTCCGGCCGGGACTCGGCGGGCAGGGACGCTTCGCCTTCGAGATCAAGGGCGCGGCGCCCGTGACGGTGCCGGCCGGCTTTCCGCTCAAGGCCCAACTGGACGACAGCCAGCCCCAGGCCGACTTCGAGACCCTGACCGATCTCACCGCCTACCCGCACCTCAGCCGTTTCCGCCTCTACCGGCCGCGACACTATTCCTCGTGGCTCGCGGCCGGCTCGACCCGCCTGGAACTCGCGTCCGTGGCGGGGGCCGGCGATGCGGCCAGCCTCGCGTCGGCCGGACTGAAGGCCGGCGACCAGCTGTTTCTGGTGCCGGATGACTCCATGTGGAGCGTGAGCGGGACGCCGTTCACCGGGCAGCAGGCCTCGCAAATCGTCAAGGTGAGCAAGGTCACGACCACGCTCGGCCGGGTGGTGGTGGAGATCGACGGCCACCTGGGCGCCGGCTGGGCGGCGCCGGTGGCGGCCTACCGGGTCGGCCGGACGTTCCACCATTTCGGCTACAACGCCCCACCCCGAACGGTGCTCAGCGTCACGGACGCCTCCGGAAAAATCACCGGCGGCACCGCCTACGACACGAGCTTCGACCGACACCTCTCCCACGACTGCGCCAACACCGACGCCAGCGTGCTGCTGCCGCGGACCCTGATGCCGCTCGACCAGGAGGTGCCCGATCTGGCGGTGGGCGGCCGACTGATCCTCACGGGGCGAACGGCGCGCAACACGGACCAGACCCTGGGACAGACCCTGAACCGTTTCACGCAGGTGCGCACCATCACGGGCCTGCGCGGGGCGCAGCTCCAGTTTGGCAACCTCAACGGAGCCTCCACGTTCGCCGAGGTGGATGCGCCGTTGCTCTCGGTGAACGCCACCTGGGCGACGGTCGACATTCGCGACCTGCGGATCCACGAGGCGCTCGGTCCGGCGCTGACGTTCCGGGCTCCGGCGCGCTTCCGCAAAGGGAATTTCACCGCTGCCCACGCCACCCTTTGCTTTTACGGGACCCAGGCCGACGCGCTGCCGCTGGCCGGCCGGCCGCTGCTCCTGCAGCGCGACGCCGACGGGCTGGTCGTGGAGCTGACATGCACCAACGGCGCGGCGGATTTCGATCCGGGCGCCGACGCCGACACCGTGAACCCGTGGATGTGGAGCCTGACCTTCGACCAGCTGCCCCGGCCTTTCACCCATCGCGACTTCGACGAAACTGCGCCGGCGGTCACGGTCTTCGGCAATCTGGCCGATGCGGACCAGGGCAAGACCGAAAAGACCGCCATCCTCGGCAACGGCGACAATCGCCAGACGTTCCAGACCTTCAAACTGCCCAAGGCGCCTCTCACCTTCCACACCTCGGCCGGCGCCACCCCGCCCGAGGTTCCGGCGCTCACCATCCGCGTCAACGACCGCGCCTGGGCGCGCGTCGACTCCTTCTTCGGCCACGGTCCGCGGGAGGAGATCTACATCGTGCGCACCGACGCCACCGGGACGGCCTTCGTCCAATTCGGCGATGGCGAGACCGGCGTGCGGCTGCCATCCGGCCTGCAGAATGTGACGGCGGTCTATCGCACCGGCAACGGGGCGCACGGCCTGCTGCAGACCGGCGTCAAGGTGCAGGCGGGGGCGCGGCTGACCAA
>JBJKRV010000252.1:0-6790 GCA_046704465.1 Opitutaceae bacterium
CGACCGTGCCCCCGACTCGCTCAGTTACGTTGCGGAGCCGGTGCCCGGTTTGTGGTTGCTCGCCCTCGACTCCGTCAAATGGCAGGAGAGCGCCCTATCCGAGCACCCGGTGGTCGGCGGCCGCCTCTCGGACGCCACCCTGGCTTGGGCGTTGCAGAAGCTGCAGCAGGCCCATGTCCGGGGGAAGCAGGTCATCGCCTTCATGCACCATGGCGTAAACCTGCACTTCGGGGCCGAGGCCACCGTGTTCCCTGACTATCTCGTGGACAACTGGTGGACCGTGGGTCCAACCCTCGCCAACGCGGGATTGAAGGTGATCTTCACCGGCCACTACCACTCCCAGGACGCGGCGTGGTTGGTCGACGTCGACGGCAACCCGGTGCCCGGCACGCTGTGTGACATCGAGACCGGCTCGCTCGTCCAATACCCCTGCGCCTGGCGGATCGCCGAATTGGACCACGACGGCTTGCTTCATATCACCAGCCCGCGGATCACCGACATCCGCGCGAATCTCGGAGGCGTCGCTTTCCAGACTTACGCCGAGAACTACCTCGAGGCCCTGTTGCCGTATCAGGTCACCTACGAACTCAAGCTCCTGTTCGGGTTGGACGATGCGACGGCCGCCACTGTTGAACCGTGGGTGACTGATGCGCTCATCGCCAACTACGCCGGCGATGAAGAGCCCTCCCCGGCCACTCAGGCGCTGCTGGCAGGGCTCCTGGACTATCCGGTAGGCACGCCGTTCAATACTCTCGGGCAAATCCTCGGCACCCTCTGGATCGATCCGCCACCCGCCGACAACAGTCTGGTTGTTCCGGTGTCCGGTTGACCGCCCGGCGCCGGATCGACCGTTTCCCGCCAGACCGGCGGCTGATCTCCGTTCGTCGGCCGCCGGTGGTTCGACTCTACGGAGGCGCTCCCCCCTCAGGCGCGGGCGGCGCCTCGCTGGATTGGTGTCGGCATGATTTCCAGACACAGCGAGTATTCGCGGTAACCCACCGCCTTCCAGAACGCGATGCCGGCAGCGTTCCCGCTCAGCACTTCGACGGTGAGCCGCTTGCCCGGCGGCCAGATTTGCTCCCGCAGCATTGCCATGGCCTGGCGGCCAATCCCTTCCCGCCGCCGGTGCCGTACCACAAAGAGATGCCGCAGGTAGATCTGATCGGGCAGCTCGCGGTAAAGCGCATATGCCACCACCTCGCCGGCAGCCTTGAACAGCACGGCCGCGTAGCCGCCCCGGCTGAGCCAGAGCCGCATGCGCTTGGCGAGCTCGAGCTCGGTCATCGGATTGCGATGCCCTTCGTCCTGAATCAGCTGATGGTTGAGCTTCCCCAACAGCGCGCAATCGGCCCGGGTGCCGCGGCGATACGACAGTGAACTCATGACGTCATCGTCCCCGTACGCCCGGCGAAATCCACCGGGCCCACCCGGCGTTCTCCCGCGCGAATCCCCCACGCCGTCCTGCTGGCACGCCAAATCACCATAGATCGCGCTTACCTTAGCCGCCGCCACCGAGGGGTCGAGCCGGGACCGGAGTTGGCGATGGCCAACCGACAATAAACAGTTGCGCGACCGGCCCGGAGTGTTCTCGTACGAGACGGCACCGCCGCACTTCCGCCGCCCCGTCGCCGGTTCGAGATCCCCTGACGTCCCAATCACCCCCCGCCGCCTCCGGGGCCCCCGGCCGGGACCGATCGTTTCCCGGAGCCCGCACGGCGCTCGGCCTGCTGCTGCTGATCAACCTGTTCAATTACATCGACCGCAATGTGCTGGCGGCGGTCGTGCCGTGGCTGAAGAACTCGTATTTCGGTGCCAACGGCACGCTCGTGGACGCCGCCAATCGCCATGGCGTGCTGGAGGAGTTGATCCACTGGTCGCAACGCCATCTCGGATTCAAGCCGGAGAACGCCCTGATCGGGGTCCTGGGCACCGCCTTCATGGTGGTCTACACGGTCGGCGCCCCCGTCTTCGGGAGGCTTGCGGAACGTTGGTCCCGGTGGGCCATCGTCGGCATCGGCGTCGTCCTCTGGAGCCTGGCCAGCGGCGCCTCCGGCCTCGCCGGCACGTTTGTGGCGCTGTTCATCGCGCGCTGCTGCGTCGGCGTCGGCGAGGCGGCGTACGGACCCGTCGCGCCGGCACTCATCTCGGATTTCTACCCGGTGAAGGTCCGCGGGCAGGTCCTGGCCTGGTTCTATATGGCCATTCCGGTCGGCAGCGCGCTCGGCTACGTGCTCGGCGAACAGGTGGCCAAATCGGCGTTGGGCCCCTGGGGCGCCCGCACCTTTGGTGGCAGCCCGGAGAGCTGGCGCTGGGCCTTCTACGTGGTCGTCGTGCCGGGCATCCTGCTCGGCGTCTGGAGCCTCTTCATGCGCGAGCCGCCGCGCGGCCAGGCGGACCTGGTGCGGACGGCGCCGGCCACCTCCGTCCGGTGGCGCGACTACGCCATTCTCCTGCGCACGCCGTCCTACGTCTATTGCACGCTGGGCATGGCGGCCATGACCTTCGCCATCGGCGGCATCGCCTTCTGGATGCCCTATTACCTGGAAAAGCGCCCGGGCTCCGGCCACGACCCTATCACGCTCTTCGGCGCCATCATCGTCGTATCCGGCCTGACCGCCACCTACCTCGGCGGGCTGGCCGGCGACAAGCTGCGCGCCCGTTTCCCCGGCTCCTACTTCCTGGTGTCGGGCGCCGCCATGCTGGTGGGTTTCCCGGTCTTTCTCGCCGTGCTGCGCGCCCCGTTCCCCCTGGGTTGGATCCTCATGTTCGTCGCCAGCTTCTGTCTCTTCTTCAACACCGGCCCCACGAACACGATTCTCGCCAATGTCTCCCATCCGTCGCTCCGCGCGGCCGCATTCGCCCTCAACCTCTTAGTGATCCAGACCTTCGGCGACGTGAACTCGCCGGTGATCATCGGCGTCCTCAGCGACAAATACAGCATGAACCTCGGATTCCTCGTGGTGGGATTCATGTTCCTGGTGTCCGGCGCACTCTGGCTGGCCGGCGCGCGCCACCTGGCCCGGGACACCGCCAATGCGCCGCTGGCCCTGCTGGAGCGTGGGTGAGGAATTGTCCCACTGACCTCTGACTTCTGTCTTTTGGCCTCTGACCTCTGGTCCCATGGTCCGTGGTCTTGTGGTCTGCCTCCGATTTCCGATCTCTGGCGTGCCGGCCCTTTGACTCCGCGGGTGAGACCGATCAATGTACAGGCTCGTCCGCCATGCACCACCGACCCTTCGGCCGACACGGCTTCACCTGCTCCGAAATCGGCTTTGGCGGCTGGGCCATCGGCGGCTCCTGGGGCGCACAGTCCGACGCCGACTCGCTCGCCGCCCTGCACCGCGCCCTGGACCTCGGCGTCGACTTCATCGACACCGCGGCGGGTTACGGCGACGGCCGGAGCGAGCGGTTGATCGGACAGCTCCTCCGGGAACGCTCCGCCGCGGGACGCCGGGAGCCGGTCTTCGTGGCGACCAAGACCCCTCCCGCCCCGGGGCCCTGGCCGCCCACCCCCTTCTGCCTCGCCGACGACCGCTATTCTGAGACTTACCTGCGCGCCAACGTGGCCGAGCGCCTCGCGAACCTGGGCACCCCACGGCTCGACCTCCTGCAACTTCACACCTGGACGCGGGCCTGGAACCGCAACCCCGCGCCGCTGCGGATCCTGCGCCAGCTGCAGCGCGAGGGCCTGATTCGCTTCGTCGGCGTCTCCACCCCCGAGCATGACCAGAACTGCGTGATCGACCTCATGCGCGGCGGCTGGGTTGACGCCGTGCAGGTGATCTACAACCTGTTCCACCAGGAGCCCGCCGCCGAATTGCTCGATGTCGCGCGCGAGTGCGGCGTCGCCGTGATCGTGCGCGTGGCGCTCGACGAGGGCTCGCTCACCGGCAAGTTCACCCCGGAGACCCGGTTCGCCGCCGATGATTTCCGCTCGAAATACTTTGCCGGGGACCGGCTGGAGCGGACGGTGGCGCGCGTCGCGGCGGTGAGGAAGGACCTCGAGGGCTCCGGCTACAACCTGGTGCAGGCGGCGCTGAAGTTCGTCCTCGCGCACCCCGCCGTCTCGACCGTGATCCCCGGCATCCGCAACCCGGCGCAGGCGGAAGCCAACTGCGCCGTCTCCGACCTCGAGCCGCTTCCGTCGCCGCTGCTCGTCACGCTGCGGCGGCACAACTGGCTGCGGGGATTCTGGTACGCCGGCAAGTGAACCCGCCATCCGCCCGCCTTTCTCCATTATGAACCTGACCGATTACCGTCTCTTCGGCCGCACCGGCATCAAGGTCAGCCCGCTCTCGCTGGGCTGCATGATGTTCGGCGGCAAGACCGATCTCGCCGAATCCTGCCGGATCATCGACCGGGCGCTCGACCTCGGCATCAATATCCTCGACACGGCCAACGTCTACAACGAGGGCCGGAGCGAGGAGGTCACCGGTGAGGCCCTCAAACGCAACGGCCGGCGCGACCGTGTCTTTCTCTGCACCAAGGTGCACGGCGTCATGGACAAGACCGATCCCAACGGCATGGGCAACACGCGGCGCCACATCGTCGCCCAATGCGAGGCCAGCCTGCGGCGTCTGCAGACCGACCACATCGATCTGTACCAGATGCACCGTCCGCAGCCCGCGGTGCCCATCGACGAGACCCTGCGCGCCCTCGACGACCTCATCCGCGCCGGCAAGGTGCGTTACATCGGCACCAGCACCTTCGGCGCCTGGCAGGTGGTCGAATCGCTGTGGTGCGCCCGCGAACTCGGCCTCAACCGGTTCGTCTCCGAGCAGCCGCCCTATAATCTGCTCGACCGCCGCATCGAACGCGAACTCCTGCCCATGGCCCAGACCTTCGGAATCGCGACGATTCCCTGGAGCCCGATCGCGGGCGGCCTCCTGACCGGCAAATATGATCCGAGCCGGCCGCCGCCCGAAGGCACCCGGTTCTTCGACTACCAGAAGAACCCCTACCTTGCCCGGCGCTGGACCTCGGCGGCCCTGCAAATGGTCGAGGCGTTGAAACCGCTGGCCGCGGCGAAGGGCTGCACGCTCTCGCAATTCGCGCTGGCGTGGGTGCTGCAGCGGCCCGGCGTCACCTCGCCGATCATCGGCCCGCGGACTTACGACCAGTTCGAGGACAACCTCCGGGCGCTTGAGGTGAGCTTCACGCCGGAAGAGCTGGCGAAGATCGACGGACTCGTCCCGCCGGGCACCAACGTTGCACCCTATTACGAGGCGGACTTCGGTCCTCACCCGCACCGGTGGTGAGGCGGTTCCCGCCTTGGCAGCGCCGGTCCTCCGTCCGAGACTGTCGGCGCCTTGAGCGCGCTGTTCCTGCTGATCCCGGTCTTCCTCGCCTTCGAGCTCTGGCAGCTCGTCATGGCGGAGCGTTATGTGGGCATCAAGCAGATCCAGCGCGGCACCGATCCGCGCGAACTCGGGCTCAGCGAGGGGATGGCCGCCGGGTGGACCCTGATGCTCGTCACCTACTGGATGTGGATGGCCCTGATGCTGATCCAGCCGCTGGGCCGCGCCCAGGTGGCGCTCATGATCGCCGTGTCGGTCGGCGGCTTCATGGTCCGGCGGGGCTGCGGATTGAAATGGCTGCTGGTCGTGCTCACCTTCGAAGGAGCCGTCCGCATCGGCATGCTCGTCTCGCTCGGCGTCGTCGCCTGGCTGCGCCTGCGCTGAGCCGTCCGGCCGGCGCTCAACTCCGCGGCTGGCGTACCAGGGATTTGGACTCCGCCGGACCGAAGGACGCCGCGAAGAAGCGCTGCGCGACCCCCATCCACCGGACGTATTTCTGGTAGTCCCCGACCCATGAATTGGGGACGCACAGCCGCTTCATGACCCCCCGGCCGACCCGGTCGGGCGCTCCCGGGTCGGGCGTCAGCTCCAGCAGGATATCCGGCTTCCCGGTATGCACCACGTAATGGCGGGACGAGCCGGGCTCGTCGCGCTCGATACGCAAAAGGTCGGGGAAATGCATGACCGCGAACGACGCGGCGACCGTAACCGTTCCGTCGCGTCCCACAAGCTCCGATTTGCCCGCCGGCGCAGCCGGATTAGCCTTGAGCCAGGCTGATTCCGCCTGCAAAACGGGTGCATCCCGCAGCACCTGCTCATCCCATCGATGAAACTCACCGAAGCGCCGCAGTTGCCCAAGCTTCCTTTCATCCTCGGTGACATCGCGCTCCTGCTGCTTGCCGCGGTGATCGTCTACCACCATCCCAGCCCGTGGTCGGCGTTGCCGCTGCTGGCCGTCGTCGCCTGTGTCGTCGCCGGGGCCATCGCGTCGTTCGTCCCCTATCTGGTCAATTACGCCCGCGACCAGGAGGAGACCACCGTCTCCCTGCGCCACGAACTCGGCGAACAATTCAAGCGGCTGATGTCCGCATCCGAGCACCTCCAGCACGCCACCGTCCAGCTCAAGGCCATCGAGGAGGCGGCCACCCGAAACGTCCAGGCCGCCGAGACCCTGCCGCAGCAGTTGCAGGACAAGATCGAGGGATTCAGCCGGGAAATCGCCGCGGCCGGCCGCGAGGCGGGAAAATCGCTCGAACAGGAGCTGGCCGCCGTGCGGGCCACGGATAACGAACGCCTCGCCGCCCTGGCCGAGAAACTCCACGGGCTCGCGGACGAATGGACCAAGCTCGAGGCGGCATCGCGCCGGCACCTCGACGAGGCCGCGGCGATCCAGGAGAAGATCGCCGCCATGCTGGCCGCCGCGGACGAAAGGATCGCGACCGTGACCGACCTGACACAGCCGCCGTTTCGAAGCCCGATCCCCACCGCTGTCC
>JBJKRV010000253.1:0-4921 GCA_046704465.1 Opitutaceae bacterium
CTCCGGGCTTGGTTCCGGACGCCGTTCCGGTTCATCGTGGCGCGATGAAACGTGACCTTGCCCGACGCGTGCAGGCGGCGCGCCGCATCGTGTCCTCCCAGGCCGCGCCGCTTCACCGGGGGTTTCGGCGGGCGCGCAGCGCCTGGAAAGCGGACGGGACGCGCGTGACGACGACCGACCTGGCGATCTCGACGGAAATCCTGCGCCGGTTGCGGAAGGCGTTTCCCGATGACCAGGCATTCAGCGAGGAGCAACTCGAGACGCGGCCGCCGCCGGTCACCGCCCGGTTCGCCTGGGTGCTGGATCCGATCGACGGGACCAACAACTACGCCGCCGGCATTCCCTTCTGCGCGATCTCGCTCGCCCTGCTCGAGCGCGGGCGGCCGGTCTACGGCGTGGTCTACGACCTGGGGCGACGGACGCTGATCCATGGGGGGCCGGGCCTGGGCGCCTTCGGTGGACGGAGGCGGGGACGGGTGCGGCCCGGGGCGCCGCACGTCCAGTCGTTGATCGGCTTTCACAGCCCGGTCGAGCCGGCGTCGGCGCCGACGGCGGCGTCGGTGATCGAGCACTTCAAGATTCGCGGCCTGGGCAGCAGCACCCTGCATCTCGCCTACGTCGGCATCGGCCTGCTGGACGGAGTCGTCGACCACAATGTCCGGGTCTGGGACATCGCCGCGGCGCACGCCATCGCTGTGGGCGGCGGCGCGCAGGTCCGGTACCTGCGGCACGGTCCGTTTCCGCTCCGCCGCTTCGCGCTGGACATGCCGCGCATCCACTACGTGGCGGGCAGCGCCGCGATGTGCCGGCGACTCCGGCGGCTGCTGAAGGAGTAGGGCCGCTCCGGGAACGGCGGTCCGGGGTGCGTGATCGGGGCGCCGCTGGCCTGCGGTGAGCTGCGCCGAACCGTCGGCGCCCGTCCCGGGGGGAACGCGACGGCGAACGCTCCCAAGGGCGTGCCAAGGCACGCCCCTACGGGAATGATATTCCGAGTGGCGTGATCGTAGGGGCGCCGCTGGCGGCGCCCTCCGGGGCATTGGCGGTCTGGCGGAGCCTGAAATCGCCAATCGGACAATGTCAGACCTGGTATTCCTGCAGCGGCACCGGGTCCAGGAGGCGGCTCTTGGGCAGCTTCTCGGCCAGCGCCCGCGCCATCCACGCCCGCGCCGGCGGGTCGCCGTGCGTGAGCACGATCGCGCGCGGCCGGCAATGGACGGCGAAGTCCACCAGTTCGTCGCGGTCGGCGTGGCCGGTGAGTTCGAACCGGGCGATCTGGGCCTTCAGACGGGTCTTGACGTCGATCTTGTCGAACAGGAACGGCTCACCGAGCTTGGCCGCCAGCAACTGCCCGCCGGGCGTGTCCGGGTCGCAATAGCCGACGAAGCCGAGGGTGTTGCGCGCCTGGCCGGCGAGGCCGGCGGCGAGGATGTAGGAGGGGGTTCGCTCGACCACCATGCCGCTGCTCACGATGTAGAGGGCCCGCTCGGCGGGGACGGAGCCGGGTTGCAGCTTGCGGGGCAGCGGCCGGACCTTGAGGTCCTTCAGGATCTGGCGCGAGAAATTCACCTGCTTGGTCTTGCGGGCGATGTCGTCGTAGTAGTCGCACAGGTCGACCCCGAGGCCGGAGGCGTAGATGGGGCATTCCACCAGGCGGCCGAACTTCCGCGCGTCATGCACGACCGAGAGGATCTCCTGCATGCGTCCCAGCGCGAAGGTGGGGATGAGCATGGAGCCGCCGCGGCGCAGCGTCTCGTTGATCGTCTCGATCAGGCGCCCGATCTCGTGGACGCGCTCGCGGCCGGCGGGGCGCTCGGTGTCGCCGCGGGTGGTCTCGGTGACGAGCGTGTCGAAATGGTCGACGGGAAAGCGGGCGGCCGGGCAGGTGCGCTGGGCGTCGAACTGGACGTCGCCGGTGAAGAAGAGTTTGCGGTTGCGGTGGTGGATCTCGACGCCGGCGGCGCCGGCCACGTGGCCGGCCTGATGGAAGATGATCTCGATCTCGTCGCGGGCGCCGCGGAACTTCTTCGCGTGCCCGTAGGGCAGGCCGGTGAGCCGGCTGCTGCAGCGGTCGATCTCGTCGTGGGTGAAGAGCGGGTAGTCCGGGATGTTGTCCTCCGCGCGCTGCCGCTCCATCACGCTGGCCGAATTGTGCAGCATGCGCTCGATCAGCATGCGGCTGGGCTGGGTCATGATCACCGGGGCGCGCGGCTGGCCGCGCAGCAGCACCGGCAGGCTGCCGATGTGGTCCAGGTGGCAGTGGGTGATGATGACCAGATCCAGGGTCACGCCCCGCAGGGGCGAAAAATCCGGAGCGGCGCGCCGGCCCACCTGTTTGGGGTGGAGGCCGCTGTCAATGAGCAGATGCAGGTCACCCAGGCGGACATAGAGCGAGTTGGCGCCGATGCCGCCCGCGCGGTTGAGGTCGATCAGCTTCATCAAGGGCGTCTAGCAAGAGGCGGGCCGCGCCGCCGCGCAAGTCTGGTCGCGCGGCTCACTCGTCCGGCACGGCCATTTCGAACGGCGCCAGCATGACGCGAATCGGCCGGCCGTATTCGTCCACTCCGTGGAACGAACCGCGCACGCGGGCGCTGCAGCCGGTGACGTGGTAGCTGTTGTAGGAAAAATGCTCGCCGGGCGCGAGCCGCGGGGTCTCGCCCACGATCTTCTCGCCCTCGACGACGGTGCGGCTGCCGTCGGCGTCCTCGATCACCCATTTGCGCCCCAGCAGGGTGACAATGCGGTCGGACTCGTTCTTGATGGTGATGAAATACACGAAGGCGTGCGGTTTCCCCTCCGGCAGGCACTTGCCGCCGTGGTGGTGGACCAGGCGGTCGAGCTGGGCCGTAAGCCCTGGAATCTCCATGGACGTTTGCTTCATGCCGCGAACGGACGGTTGCTGGAAGGCGCGAACGGGGTGCCTCCGACGCCGGACAAAACCTTCTCCATGGCGGCCGCTTTTTCAAGCGGGGGGCGGCGGGTTTTCCGAAGATCGAAAACGACGCCTTGCCTCCTGCCGCCGGCCGGGCTTTCGGCTTGCGGATGATGGGTCCGCCCCGCACAACACACGCCGCGATGGAAAAACTGGCGCTCCTCTCCGTTAGCGACAAACGCGGGCTGGTCGAATTCGCCTCCGCCCTGGTCAGCCGGTTCGGCTACCGGATCCTGTCCACCGGCGGCACGGCCAAGCTCCTGGCCGGGCACGGCCTGCCGGTGACCGAAGTCAGCCGGCACACGGGTTTCCCGGAGATCATGGAGGGGCGCGTGAAGACGCTGCATCCGCTCATTCACGGAGGGCTGCTGTGCCGGCGGGACAAGCCCGAGCACCGGCGGGAGGCGGAAGCCAACGGCATCGCGCTGATCGACCTCGTGGTGGTCAACCTTTACCCCTTCGAGCAGACGGTCGCGCGCGTCGGCGTCACCCGGGAGGAGGCGATCGAGAACATCGACATCGGCGGGCCCTCGATGTTGCGGAGCGCGGCGAAGAACCACGAGAGCGTCACGGTGGTGTGCGACCCGGCGGATTACGGCCGGGTGCTGGACGCCCTCGACCAGCCGCCGGCGCTGGCCCCGCTGCGCCGCCAGCTCGCGCTCAAGGTCTTTCAGCGCACGGCGGCGTACGACGCGGCCATCGCCTCCTATCTGGAGGGACAACAGGACGAGCCGGATCTGGCGGCGATCTCGGGTTTTCCGTCGACGCTGACGCTAACCTACCCGAAGGCCTCCGGGCTCCGCTACGGGGAGAATCCGCACCAGAAGGCCGCGCTCTACGGCTCGTTCCGCGAGCATTTCGAACAGCTCCAGGGCAAGGAACTCAGCTACAACAACATCATCGACATCACCTCGGCGACCTACCTGATTGGCGAATTCGAGCGGCCGACCGTGGCCATCCTCAAGCACACCAACCCCTGCGGGGTTGCCAGCGCCGACACGCTCCTGGCCGCCTGGGAGCAGGCCCTCGCCACGGACCGGCAGTCGCCGTACGGCGGCATCATCGTGGTCAATCAGACGCTGGAGGCCGACCTGGCGCGGGCGATCGCGGAGATCTTCACCGAAGTCATCATCGCTCCGCGCTTCAGCGACGAGGCCCGGAGCCTCCTCGGCCGGAAGAAGAACCTGCGCCTGATGACGGCGAAGGGCGGGCTCGGCGCCGACTCGCTGCGCGAGGTGCGCTCGGTGATCGGCGGCGTGCTGGTGCAGGACCGCGACACGTCGCTCGGCAATCAGAACGACTTCAAGGTCGTCACCCGCCGGCAGCCGGGGCCGGACGAGTGGGCGGGCATGCTCTTCGGCTGGAAGGTCTGCAAGCACGTCAAATCGAACGCCATCGTCTACGTGCGGGGCGAGCGGACGCTCGGCATCGGCGCCGGCCAGATGGCCCGCGTCGACAGCTCGCGGATCGCCGTCTGGAAGGCGGGCGAAGCGGGGCTCGACCTGCACGGCTCCATCGTCGTGTCCGAGGCGCTGTTTCCCTTTGCCGACGGCCTGATCGCGGCCGCCGACGCCGGCGCCACCGCGGCCATCCAGCCGGGCGGGTCGGTGCGTGACGCCGAGGTGATCGCGGCGGCCGACGAGCGAGGGATGGCGATGGTCTTCACCGGGCTGCGCCACTTCCGGCACTAGCCGGGAGCCGGACAGAAAGTTTTTGCCCCGGATGCGGAGATTCCGCAGGGTCGGGCATGTTTGATCCTGTCGAAAAACTGAAGGAATTCGTCCGGCATCCGAGCGTATCGACTGATCCGCAATATGGCGCCGGCATGAAGGGGGCGCGGGAGTTCGTGGCCGGGCTGCTGGCCTCCCTCGGCTTCGCCGTCGAGACCGTGGAAACCAGCCGGCATCCCATCATTCTCGCGCGGCGCGAGGGGGCGCCGAACCGGCCCCACGTCATCATCTACGGCCACTACGACGTGCAGCCGCCCGAGCC
>JBJKRV010000254.1:0-4917 GCA_046704465.1 Opitutaceae bacterium
GCAATAGGGTTAGCCCGGCGAGCAGGCGGCGGGCTCGAATTCAACCGCAACGCCGGTCCACGTTTGGTTCAACTTCCGCCGCGGGGGCCGGTGGGAGCGCAATGCGCCGCGAGCACCCGGACCACCAGGTACGGACCGCTGCCGTCGGGACGGCGGGCGGCCAGGCCGACAATGCCGCCCGCAGCCTGCAGCGGACGGTCGGGATGCGTCACCGCGAGGCGGCAGAGCAGACGCGGCTTCCCGTCCAAGTTGAGGAGCAGACCCAATTCGTAGCAGGGGGCTCCGGCCGGCAGGCCCCAGAGATCGCCGGAGACCTTTGTTGCCGGGCCAAGGATGTTGATCGCCGCCCAAGGCTGCTTGAGCATCGACCACCACGAGAGGCCCAGTTCCTCGCGGAGGATGTCCCGCAAACCCGGAGTCCGGCTCGCGATCTCATAGAATTCGTGGAGCGCGAGGGTGCCGCCCACAAAGGCCCCCTCGTCCCCGGCGGTGAGGCCCGCCGCGCGCGCCTTGGCGGCGTCGGAGGCCGTCCGTTGCGCGGGAAAGGGACGCGACTGCACGGCAAAGCTCAGGCCGGCGCGGATGATCTTGGCGTCGGCGGCACATAGTCCGTCCAGCCCCTGGCGGAGGGAGGCGGCGCTGACCAACGCGCCGGACCAGACGTCTTTCGGACTTGGGGCGCCGGAGGAATCGTGGAACGGGCCGATCACCCGGATCGCGATGCCCGCGTCCTCCGCGTCAAACTGGATCTCGCGCCCGGTCGACGTGAACCGTTTCACCGGCTTCCGGGGCTTTCCCTTTTCCGGCGTGGCCCCCTTGGCCACCAACTCGACGAGCCATTGCCGCAGGCGACCCCGATCGACTTCGGACACCAGGGCGGTGATGGTGTCGCCCTTGGCCAGTGCCTGGCCGGCACCCGGCCCGGCCGGCACCAGGCGGTCGGTCGGAACTCCGAGTGCGGCGGCCTTGTTGGTGGCCGCGGCCAACGCGGGCACAAACTCGAAGTCAGGCAGCACCAGCGCCGGTCGCGTCGTCCCGGCCTCCGCTTCGCCTGGATTCAGGATGTTCCTCAGCACGACGGCGACCGTGAACGGCCCGGCGTCGCGCTGAAGCGTCAGGGTGAATCTCGTTCCGGCCGGCTGGTCGAAGAACCGCCACGGCGGAAAAGGCAGCGATTGGGTCTTCCAGTGGGTGACGTCGATCTTGTCGATCGTGAGCAGGCGGTCGCCGTCGCGAATTCCAGCGGCCGCCGCCGGACTGCCCGGGGCCACGTGCGCCACCAGCGCGCCGCTCCCGGTCGCCGGCGGCACGAACACGGCCCCGAGACGATTGTAGGACACATACCCGGGCGACTCCTCACGCGCGTGAACCCGGGCGATCCCGTGGATGCCGTCAACCACGAGGATCAACCGCCGCAGCGCCGCCATCCCCAGGGTGCCGGCGTACCCCGGGCCGCCGCTGGCGACATCCTCCGGCCCTGCCTCCTCCACGGTGACGTCATGCAGCACCACGTGACCGAGCGCCAGTCGGTCCGCCCAACCGACCTCGCGGACCACGAAACTGCCGCTGGAGGTCAGGTAGGCGTCCATGGTGACCGGTGATCCGGAATGGGCCGCCTTCCAGGCCGCCCATCCGGCCGGAGCCAGAAAGACGCCCCCCTGGCTGCCGGTGTCGATCATCAGGACCCCGGCGTTTCCGGACGGGCCTGCGGAAAGCTCCAACGCGAGGACACTCAGGTCGGTCTTGAGCTTGAACTCCGGCCATTGGCCGGCCTCGCCGGGCACACCCGACACCAGTTGCACCTGGTTGCCGGCGGGATCGATCAGCCAGATGTTCCGATGAACGGCCGGCCAGCCGACCACGCCGCCCACGTCCCAGTTGGCGAACGGTGGCACGTCGAGAACGGCCAGACGGGCGTTGGTGAACGTGTGTCCCATGAACTCGACGGTGACCGGTTCGGTGACGCCCAGGTTCACGTTTCCCGGGGCCGGACGGGAATCGGCCGGCGGCGGCGTCACCTTGATGCCAAGGCGACGGGCGTTGCTGCGCCAGATGCACGTTTCGATGCCGGTGCCCGTATCAAAGCCGAACCGGAGAATCTGGCCGTTGATTCTCACCGGCACATTGATCCGGTCATCGGCACGGAGCAGGAGGGGAAGACTGAGGGCGGCGACCAGGATGCCGGTACGGATCTTCATGCAGGGATGGCGGGGCCAACGGTTTCTTGGGGGGCGGCGCCACCGTGCCGGCGGCAGGAGGAACGGTCAAGGTACGAAGAAAAGACGACACCGAAACCGTTCGAACGGCCCACGCCGGCAGCGCCGTCGCGTCGGAGTTTGTCGTCGGCCGCGCCGCCACGCCCCGCAAGGCTGCGGACCGTTGGGCCGGCCCTCAATCGTCGTCGTCGTCGCCCGGCACGGAGGGGAGCGAGCGCGCGAAGACCGGGTGCAGCAGATCGGCCGTCACGCGCAACCAACCAGGCCCGGGCAGCACGTCGGGCACGCGGCGGCTTGGGGGGCGCTGTCGCCTGGCGTCGGTGCGCCCGTGGTGCGGGGCTGCCGCCGTTGCAGCAGCCGTGCGTGCAGCTCCATTTCCCAAGGCGCGGGCGGGCGATAGGCCCAGTTGGACGCGAGGGCAATCGGAGCCATCGCCGTCCAGGCCTCAAGCAGGCGGTGCGAGATTCGGGTGAGGAAACGATGGGGTAGTTTCATGATGGAAATCTTTTCGGCGGGACAATTGCCACTGGGGATTGTCCCCGAGTCGGCGCGGGTCCTCCGCAAATCGGCCCACGTCAGTGACGCCGGAGCGCCGCCGGGCCGGAATTGGGCCTCCTGGCTTCATCGTTCGCCCGTTGGTTGCCGGCCGGCCGAGGCGGACGCCTCGTAAAGGCCGGCGAAGGCCGATCGGAGCGCACGGACGGTCTCGATCACCGCGCCATGCTGGCCGGCCGGCAGCCGGTCGAAGAGCGCCCGGTATTTCCGGTCGGTGTACGCGGTGACTTCCCGAACCGTCCTGCGCCCGGCCGCGGTCAACGCGATCAGCACGGCCCGGCGATCGCGGGGGTTCGGTTTTCGGGTCACCTGTCCCGCGTTGACCAGTTGATCGACCGCCCGGCTGAGGGCGGCCTTGTCGGTTCCCAGCTCCTCCTCCAGCTCCCGCAGCGAGCGTCCCGAACCGGCGTCGAGGGCCAGCACGACGTGACAGGTGAGGTAGCCAAGGCCGCAGCATTGGGTGTCGTCGCGCAACTGCCGGCCGATCGTGTGCGCCAGGTCCCGCAGCGCGCCCCTGAATTCCCGCAGTTCCGGTTCGGTGAGGGTGGTGCTCATTAAGCTTGTTTCAAACAATAGTTGTTAGTAACAACAAATTGTCAAGCCGAAAGGACGCCCCGTTCCGCCGGGCGGCCCGTCAGGCGCGCGCTCAGTCCCCGTCGTCGTCGCCGCCCGGCATGGACGGGAGCGAGCGCACGAAGGCGGCGTGCACCGGCGCCGGCATCACGCTGTTCGGGCCGCGCACCGCGGCCCAGATGACGTGGTTGAAGTCCTGCTCGTTCACCAGGTCCTCGCGCGAGAAGTCGAACGTGGCCGACTCGCGCGCCGCGGCGGTGCCGCCCGGGTTGCGCGCGTTGATGTCGACGCGGGCCGGCAACGCCGTCCACGGCGCGAGATCGGGCCGGGACTGGAAACTGCCGCGCATGGGCGTCGCGACCGCGTCGAATTGCGACATGGGCTCGAGGCCGAGGATCAACTCCATCGTCCGCAGCATCGAGCAGGTGGTGTAGGGGGTCGAGTCGACCACGTGGCGCCGGCACCAGGGGCTGATGACCAGCGCCTCGGTGCGGTGCGCGTCGACGTGATCGGGCCCGTTCTGGGCGTCGTCCTCGACAATGAAGATCGCCGTGTCGTGCCAGAACTTCGAATGGCTCACCGCGTCGACCAGCCGCCCGACGGCGAGATCGTTGTCCGCGACCATCGCGGTGGGCGTCCACGCGCCCTTGTAGGCTCCCGCGGTGTGATCCTGCGGGAGGCGCATGATCTGCAGGCGCGGCATGTGGCCGGTCTTTTCGTAGCCGTGCAGGTCGGCGACGAACCGTGCGACGCGATCGATATCGTGGTAGGAAAGGTCCCACCCGCGGTACCAGGGGTCGAAGTGGCCCCGGAGCGCGGGCAGGGCGGTCGTGCCCGGATCGGCGAGGGTGCGCCCGGTGGAAATGAACTCGCCGTAACTGCGGTAGCTGACTCCGGCGGCGGCGGCCGGGTCCCAGAGGTAGCCGAGGGCGGGCACCGCGGCGGCGTAATGGCCCTCGGCGGTGTAGGGCACCTTGGTGCCGCGGTGGCCATACTCGATCGGCCACGTCTTTTCGACGAACTCGGAGACGTAGGCGCCGGTGCTCCACTCGTGGCCGTCGGCGCTCACCTCGGCGTTGGCGTAGAAGTTGTCCAGCAGCACGAAGTCGCGCGCCAGCGCGTGCAGGTTGGGCGTGACCTTCTCCGGGAACAGGCAGAGCGCCGGGTCGCCGTTGCCCTCGGCGATGTCGCCGAACACCTGGTCGTAGGTGCGGTTCTCCTTGATGACGTAGATGACGTGCCGGATCGGCGAGGACCCGCCGACGTGGTCCGGAATCGGATTGCCGGGTTCCTCCGGCGGCGGGGGCGGCTTGGGACGGGAGCGCTGCGCGGTCAGGGTCCAGGCGGCCAGGACGCGATCGAAGGCGTCGCCGCGCGGCAGGTCGACGATGCCAAGGGAGCCGTGAAAAAGCCCGGCGATGTAGGGAAACCGGGTGGCCGATCCGGTGGAGTTGGCCTTGGGCTCCAGGCCGCGCGCGCTGAGGATCAGGAGGCGGTGGCCGTCGGGCGTGAGGCGCACCGAGGTCGGGAACCACCCGGTGGGGATGAAGCCGAGCGGGCGGCTGGCCCCGGG
>JBJKRV010000255.1:0-3415 GCA_046704465.1 Opitutaceae bacterium
CGCCCGCGCTGATTCACGCCCTGCGGGCGCAGGGCGTCCGCCGGGTGCGCGTGAAGCAATTCGCCTTCTCGCGCTGGAGCGGCTCGTGGCTCTTCCTTGCCGCATGCGTCGGCCTGATTGCAGCGGCGTGGATGAGCCGGGCCGCGACCCGCCGCACGATCGCCGCCGCCCGCCGGCAGTCGGCCGCGCGCGGGGAGACCGCGGAAACGATTCTCACCGCGATTCGCACCGGCGTCGACGGGCTGCGCGCCGAATGGCCGGACCTGCCGGATGTGTCGGCCCGGCATCGTCGGGTGCTGGCTGTTCTCACCGCCGCCCAGGACAACCAGGTGCCGGCCTTTGCCGCCCGCCAGGCGCTGATCACATCCCGCCTCGGGCTGGCCGGCTACGCCCGGCTCATGGACCGCTTTGCCGCCGGCGAACGCCAGTTGAACCGCGCCTGGTCGGCCGCAACCGACGGGATCGAAGCCGAGGTCCTGATCTGCCTCGAGCGGGCGTCCCTTCACCTGGCGGACGCCGCCCGTTGTCTCGATCAGCCGGAACCCGCGGAGTGACGCCCGCCCGATTTCCGCGCCGGTCCTATTTCCCTATGCCCGAAGCCTGGAACCCGATGGCCCGAAGGGCCTCCAGATCCAGGAGATTCCTCCCATCGAACACGGCGGCGGGTTTTGTCATCCCCGCATGGATCCGGGCAAAGTCGAGCGTCCTGAACTCGCCCCACTCGGTCAGGACCGCGATGCCGTGCGCGCCCCGGCAGGCCGCATAGGCATCCGGCGCGATCTCGAGCTGCTCGGCCGGCGGCGACTCCAATTCCCGCCGGATGTCCTCCGGGTCCACCTTCGGGTCGTAAATCGAAAGCACGGCGTGCTCCGCAATGAGATCGCGGCAGACCGCGATTGCCGCCGATTCGCGCACGTCGTTGGTGTCCTTCTTGAACGCGAAGCCCAGGATGGCGATCCTTTTCCCGGTAACCGTGTTGAACAGACCCCGCACGATCCGCGCCGTGAACCGCCGCTTCTGGTAGTCGTTCATCCGCACCACCGATTCCCAGTATGCCGCCACTTCGGGCAGCCCGAAGTGCTCGCACAGGTAGACCAGGTTCAGGATGTCCTTTTGAAAGCAGGAGCCGCCGAATCCGACCGAGGCCTTGAGGAATTTCGGTCCGATCCGGCTGTCGCGACCGATCACATTCGCCACCTCGTCGACATCCGCCCCGGTCGCCTCACAGACCGCCGAAATCGAGTTGATGGAGGAAATGCGCTGCGCGAGGAAGGCATTGGACACCAGTTTCGACAGCTCCGAGGACCAGAGGCTGGTGGTGATGATCCGGTCGCGCGGCACACAATTCGCATAGATTCCAGCCAGGGCGTTCATCGCCGACTCGCCCTCCGGCGTGCGCTCGCCGCCGATCAGCACCCGGTCCGGTTTCAACAGGTCGTTGACCGCGGTGCCCTCCGCCAGGAATTCGGGATTCGACAATACCTGGAAATGCACCGCGCTCTTGTAGGCCTTGAGGAAGGTCGAGATGGATTCCGCCGTCCGCACGGGAATCGTGGATTTTTCGATGACAATCTTGGGCCCGTTCGCGTGCTCGGCGATCGTGCGCGCCACCGACTCCATGTAGCTCAAGTCCGCGGCACGGCCCGCCCCCAATCCGTAGGTCTTGGTCGGCGTGTTGACGCAAACAAAGATCATGTCCGCCCGCCGGATCGCTCCCCCGACGTCCGTGGAAAAATGCAGATTGCGTCCCCGGACCCGCCGGACGATCTCTTCGAGCCCCGGCTCATAGACCGGCAGGTGATCGGAATTCCACGCGGCGATGCGCCCTGCATTCATGTCCACAACCGTCAGGTGCACGTCCTGGCAGCGGTCCGCGATGATGGCCGTGGTGGTTCCCCCAACGTAGCCGGCCCCGATGCAGCAGATGTTCATAAGGCGGTTAGTTCCGTGAACTTGGCGCGTAGTCCGTCACAATCCAAGGCGTATTTTGGATTTCACCGATACTTCACCGCCGCATCCGGTCCTTCGACCGAATCGCCGGCCGGCGGCCTCCGTCGCCGGGCGTTTTCCTAGCCGGCTCGGGGGACCGCCGGGCGCGGGGCCGGAGCGAACTTCCGGGCCACCCGGCAGAATCGCCGGCCGGCCTCCCGGAGCGCAGCAGGCTCCAGCACCCCGAAGCTGAGACGGACGCAGCGGCGCGGCGGGTTGTCGGCGAAGCAGAGCTCACCCGGGACGTAAAGTACGCCTTCCTCGACACAGGCCCGGCAAAACGCGGAGTCCTGGCGGGTATCCAGATCCGCCGGCGCTTCGAGCCAGAGATAAAGCCCTCCCTGCGGCGGCTCCCATACCCAGCCGCATTCAGACAACCCTTCCGCGACGAGGGTCTCGTGCAGGGCGTGCATCTTCCCCTCGTAGACCGGCCGGATGGTGGCGAGGTGGCGGTCGAAATCGCCCCCCTGAATGGCCAGCTCGAGGATCGCCTGGGTGAAACTGGCCGTGCCGAAATCGTGATGACCCTTGACGTGCAGCATCCGCGCCAGCCATTCGTCATGGGTACAGTATCCGTATCCAATCTTCATCCCCGTGGCGAACGGCTTGGTCAGGGTCGCCGCGTAGAGCAAGGGAAAGGGCCTCCACGCCTCCATTCCAATCATCGCGCCCGCGGAGGCCGGTGTGCGAAAGTACAGGTCCCGGTAGGCCGCGTCCTCGATCACCGGCACGATCAGACCGCTCCCGGCCAGCACGCGGGCGAGGCCGGCCTTTTCGTCCGCGCCCAGGCTCCGGCCGGAGGGATTCGAGAAGTACCCCACCAGATAGACCGCCTTGATCCGGTCGGCCTTCCCGGAGCGCTGCAAGGCCCCGATCACGGCTTCCAGCGCCACAAGATCCAGCCGCCCGCGTTTGTCCACCGGCAGGGAGAGGGCCTGCACGCCCAGCCCCGCCAGCATCTCCAAGAACACGAAGTAGCTCGGCCGGTCCACAAGAACGATGTCGCCCTCGTCGCACAGGACCTGGATGGCCAGATAGAGCGTCTGCTGGGAGCCGTTCGTCACCAGGATCCGCTCCGCTGCGTCCCCCTCCGGCAGGCCCGGCTCCGCCGCCTTGAGCCGGGCGGCCAGGAGTCTCCGCAATCCCGGGCGGCCCCGATTGGTGCCGTACTGCAGGTAATCGGGTTCGCCGTCGCGACGCGCCAGGGCGCCGGCCGCGGCCTGGACCGCGGCCACCGGCAGCGTCCGATTGTCGGTGAAACCCGCCGCCAACGAGAGCACGTCCGGGTTCTCCAGCGCCAGTTCCATCAGGCGTGCAATGGCCGGCGACACGGCGCGCCGGCCGGTCGCCGAAAACACCAACCGGCGCGAATTCGATGGCATCATGGGCAGGGCCCGAACGAGCCGCTTCAAACACGGTGCGGAGC
>JBJKRV010000256.1:0-2800 GCA_046704465.1 Opitutaceae bacterium
ACCGCACGTTTTGTTCGCTGCTGTGCCTCACCCTCCAGCAACAGCACCCACGACGCCGCGAGCGGGGCGCCGGCATCGAGGCGCACGCGCAGCCCTGCGTCATCTGTGCCGACGGCCAGGCGCACCGCGAACTGTTCGAGCGGATTGATGCGCTGGGCGCGGATGCCGAGGCGGCGGGCGTCTGGGCCGCGGTGGATTACCTCAAGGCATTGCGCGGTGAGCTGGAGGCCGAGCGGTGGTCGGCCCTGAAGGATTGCGGGGAGGCGCTGCAATTCGTTTCGCGGCTCATCGTCAGTCAGCTCAATCCCGGACAGGTGCCGGCCGGATTCATCACCGACGCGGAGCGGCGCGAAGCCGAGGAAAAGCAGGAACGGGAGCGCTGGCTGGGCGCCGACGTCGACGCGGGCGGTCCGCTCGTGAGCCGGGCGGCGGTGGAACGGGCCGTCGACGGCCTGCCCGAGTGCCCGGTGATCGATGCCGTGGCGGCGGAGTTTCAAATGGTGGCGGACGGCACGGAGTCACGCCTGACCCAGGTGATGGACCTCGTGGCGTTGGATCCGGGGCTCACGGCCCAGGTGCTTGGCGCCGCGAACCGACTGCCGCGGGGCGACGCCAATCCGGTGGAGGATCCGCGGACCGCGGTGAGCCTGCTGGGCGAGATCCGCCTGCACCAGATGGCGCGCGCGCTGCCCGTTGTGGAGGAGCGGTTCATGTACCTGCCGCCGGTGACGTGGCCGCATTTCTGGGTTTTTCAAGTGGCGGTGGCCCGGTTGACGCGCTACACGGCACAGTATCTCGAGTTCCGCGGCATGGAATCCACGGCCCATACCGCCGGCCTGGTGCACGATCTGGGCAAGCTACTGCTGCTGGGAATCTATCCTCATGCCTGGCGCGCGATCGTGAGCTATTCGCGGCGGCGGTCGGTCTCCCTCGGCGAGGCGGAAGCGCGGTACCTGAGTTGCACCGACAGGGACATGGCCGTGCACTTTGCGGGCAAGGCGGGCCTGCCGGAAATCTACGTCAACGTGATCCGTTGGGCCGAGACCCCCGCGAAGGCGACCGAAGACACGGAGATCGTCGCCCTCGTATCGCTGGCGGGGCAGGTCTGCCTGCGCAACCATGTGGGTGTCAGCGGCGAACCGGCGCGGGATTCGGCCCAGCCCCTCGACGCCACGGAGGCCTGGGAGGTGCTGCGCCCGCGCGTGTTTCCGAGCTTCGATCTGAAGAAATACGAGGCGGATTCGCGCGCGTTCTGCGCCGAGGTGCGGCGGGAGTTGCTGGGCCGGGTGCGGTGACGCCGGCGCTTGGGCGTCCGCCGCGCCGAAGAGGGGCGGCCATTGGACAGCCGGACAAATCGGGCTAGCCTATGCCCCAAACCCTGCCCCATGGGAGCCGCACCGCGGAACGGAAGATGACGGGCTGAAACCAATCGCCACCGATCGGCGTCAAAGGCCGCACATCCTCTGCATCCCTGGTCATGAAGATCGCACTCAGTCCCCAGGAGGCGTGGGAGCCGTTGCCGGCATCCGCCTGGAACGAAGCGACCGCCCGGCACCTGCTGCGTCGGGTCGGCTGGTCGGCGCAGCCCGCCGAAGTCGCGCGTGCCCTGGGCGACGGCCTTCCGGCGACGCTCGAGCGTCTGTTTCCGACCGATCCGCCGTCGATGCCGATGCCGGCCTCGGTGGCGCGCCTGGAGGAGAACGCGCCGGGTTTCTACCGGCGAGCCCGAGCCGCCGCGCCGGCCGAACGCCGCAAGATCTTCCAGCGGGCGCGGGAACAGTCGCGCGAGGCGCTTTTCGACCTGACCATCCAATGGCTGCAGCGGGCGCGAACGCCCGAGCATGCGGCGTATGAGAAGTGGACGCTGTTTCTGGGCAACGTTTACGTCGTGGCCGCGCAGAAGGTGCAGAATACGGCGCTGCTGTTCCGGCATCAGGAGGTCCTGCGCACGCACGGCATGGGCTCGGCGTGCGACCTGACAAAGGTGGTGCTGCGCTCGCCGGCGATGATCATCTATCTCGACCTCCAGCAGAGCCGCCGCGGCGCGCCGAACGAGAATTTCGCACGCGAATCGATGGAGCTGTTCACCCTCGGGGTCGGGCACTACACGGAACACGACGTCAAGGAGGCCGCGCGCGCCCTCACCGGCTATGTGCAGCGCCAGGGGGAATTCGTCTTCGTGCCGCGGCGCCACGATGACGGCGAGAAAACGATCTTCGGACGCACGGGGCGGTTCGACGGCGACGACTTCATCGACCTGATTTACGAGCAGCCGGCGGCCGCCACCCATCTTCCGGCGCGCCTCACCAGCTGCTACCTGACCGACGAACCGCTGCCCGAAGGATACCTGGAGGCGCTGGGCGTCTGGTGGCGGACCGCCGGCTTCAGTCTCCGGCGGCTCACGCACCGGTATTTCGGCAGCCGGCTGTTCTTCGAACCTCAGTTCTGCGGCGGCTACATCAAGAGCCCCGTGCAGTTCTACCTCGGATTGCTGCAGGATTTTGCGCTCGACGTGCCGCCGCTGCCCCGGCGCCTCGAGCCGGCCTTCCGGCAGATGGGCCAGATGCTCTACAATCCGCCCAATGTGCGCGGCTGGCTCGACGGACGCGCGTGGATCAGCTCGACCACGCTCGACGCGCGCCGGGTGGTCGCCCGCTCGGTCTTCCTGCCGATCAACGAGGCGCGACTGAACGCGGACGAGCAGCGCGCGCTCGCGGCCGCCCGCGCGGACGGCCACTCCGGGTTCTCGGTCGACCCCGTCTGGTACGGCACCTACGGCGGTCTCGACGCCGACGAAGGT
>JBJKRV010000257.1:0-5301 GCA_046704465.1 Opitutaceae bacterium
CCCAAGGACGAGCACGGCAACGCCCTCGCGGCCGACCGCGTGGTGCTGCACGACACCCGCGGCACGCTGGTGGCGTCCAGCGACCCCCAGCACCTGATCGCCACCATCGGGTGCGAAGACCTCGTCATCGTCCACACGCCCGACGCCACCCTGGTCTGCCACCGCGACCAGGCCGAGGCGATCAAACAGCTCCATCGCGAGATCGGCGAGCGGTTTGGACCCGAGCACATCTGACCCGGCAGCCGCCGGCCCGACGCGATGAAACCGTGGATTACGCGCGCCAGGAGGGTGCTTCTGCACGTCAGCCGTTTCCTCACCGTGGAGATGCACGAGGTCGAACTGCCCGACGGGCGGCGCATCCCGGACTGGCCGTGGCTGGTCACGCCCGACTACGCCAACGTGCTCGCGCAGACGGCCGACGGGCGTTTTCTCTGCCTGCGGCAGACCAAATACGCCGTGGACGGCGTCTCGCTCGCGCCGGTCGGCGGATTCATCGAACCCGGCGAGGACCCGCTCGCCGCCGCCAAACGCGAACTCCGGGAGGAGACCGGCTATGAAGCCCCCCGCTGGGATTTTCTTGGCCGCACGGCCGTCGATGCCAACCGCGGCGCGGGCACGGCCAACTTCTTCCTCGCCCGGGGCGCCGTGCCGGCCGGCGAACCCCACGCCGACGATCTCGAGCAGCAGGAGATCCTCCTGCTCGATCGCGCCACCCTCGAGCAGGCCCTCGATCGCGGCGAATTCAAGGTGCTCGCCTGGGCCGCCATCGTCGCGCTGGGCCTGCGGTTTCTCGACCGGAACGCAACGCCGCCGGCCTCAAATGCCGGCGCTCCGTTCTGATTCTTTCAAAAATGTAATTTAGGAACCGGGACGCGATTTCGCGCGTCATAAACTGCCATGCAGCACTCGGCTTTATCCCACCGGCAGATTCTTGACGAAGATTTGCAGATCATCCGCGTTACCCTGGCGACCATCAATGACGATGTGCGCAGTTTTTCGAGCCAGGCCGCCGACGCCATCTCGGAAGCGCTGGAAAAACTCGAACGGGCCCAATGGGAATTCACCCACGTGTCGAGCCCGCTGCCCCTCCGGATGCGTTCGCTGCCGTACGGCGACGCGCCGGCGTCCTGAAATCCGTTTTTCGGCCCGCCAGGCTCCCTTCCCCACAGGCTGACAGTGGCGGACCGATGTCCCCGGCACCACGGTGGGCGACGGCGGGTTTGCGACGCGCCCGGACGGGGATGACGGCTCTCCTGCCGCCTTATCCTGCAGTTGTCGCCATTGCCGTTCGATTCTGAACCGTCGGAGTCTCAAGGTGTAAGCGGCGGTGTTCGCGCGAGATGCCCGTCTGTCGAGCGGTGACCAATCGGTCGGCGTCCAACCGCGCCCTCGGAGTCAATCGGCTCCCGCCGGCGCCGGGCGCACGGCGCGCATCACCTCGACAAAGTTGGCCACGACCGGCGAGGTTTGGTCCGCCGACCACACGGCCCGCGCCTCGTTCACAAAAGCCGGCCCGCTTTCCTTCAACGGGCGGGTGGTGACGCCCTCCAACGAAAAGAGGCTCGGCATTTTTTGCAGCAGCGTGATGCCCTGCCCGCTGGCGATCATCGCCAGCAGCGCCTCGTAACCGTTGACGACCGCGGGCGCCGGGATGGCGACGCCGCCGGCCGCGAACACACGGCGCAGCAACTCGGAGTGGCTTGATTCCCGGCTTCCGCCAATTGCCAGCAGGCGCTGCGACGCAAGCTCGGCCAGCCCAAGGCGCTTCCGGGCGGTCAGCGGGTGGGTGGTGCTGAGCACGACCCGCAGCGGTGCGCTGAGCACGAGGTGATGCTGCAGCCCGGCCAGGGTGCGTTCCTCACGGTCCAGCGTGAAGCCCAGGTGGATCCGACCTGCGGTCACCGCGTCCACCTGTTCCTTCAGGTCGATCTCGACCAATTCCACGTCCACCTCCGGATACCGGCGTCCAAAGGCCTGAAGGCAGGCCGGCATGAACCCGTGCGACAGGGGACCGGCGTTGCCAATCCGCAGCGTGCCGCGCCGGCCTTGCGCGGCCTCCTTCGCGGCGGTCGCCGCGCGTTCGGCCTGCTCCAGCACCAGCCGGGCCTCGGCCAGGAAGATCTCCCCCGGACCGGTCAGACGCACCCGGCTCGTGTCGCGCTCCAGCAGGCGCGCCCCGAGGCCATCCTCCAAATCCTTGATCTGCTGGCTGAGCGTGGGGGTGGAGACATGCAGGCGGTCGGCGGCACGCCGGAAACTCAACTCCTCCGCCACGGCCACGAAGTATCGGAGGTGCCTGAGCTCCATTCCGGCACTGTTAGGCAATACCAATCAAGGTGCGAGGAACAAAGTCGTTCCCGCCGCGGCGACTCCGCGATATTCTCCACGCACTCCCGGCCGACACCGGCCCGGACCGAAATCCGCCAAGCGCCCTCAACCACCCGCCGCCATGATTCCCGCCGTCACCGTCCTCGCCCTGCTCGTCGTGGTCGTCGGATTCGACACCGCCGCCGACGGCCGCCGCTAACCCCACCCGGCCCGTGAACCCCCACCCGTTCATCACCGATTTCCTTCTCGCCGCCGCCCGCCGGGAGAGCCCGGCCGCCGAACTCCGGTGCCGCGCCATTCTGGAGCGTGCGGCTTGCATCGGCGCCCTGCACGCCGCGTTTCAGCGCGAAATGGCTTGGGGCGGACTCACCGTGCCCGGATTCAAGATCCTCGCGGTGCTCCGGGCGCACGAACCGGGGGCGGTACTCCGCGCCACAGTCGCAGCAGCCGCGGGGCTCACGCCCTCCCGCGCGGGCAGCGCCGTCATCCGCCTGGAGATATCGCGCCTGGTGCGGCGGCAACGTGACGCCGGCGATCGGCGCCGGGTGTGGCTGCGCCTGACGCCGGCGGGCACCGACCGGATCAATGATGCCATCCGCCGCTTCGTGGCGGGAGTCGTGGCCGTGACTGGAGCGATGGATGAGCCCGACCTCGCCGCCTGCATCTCAATTTCCCGGAAACTCCACGCCGGGCTCACCCGGCTCAACCAACCAACGCCGCCGACGCCCGCGGTCTCCCGGTCATGAATCCCTCGCCCGCATCCACCCCAGGTTCCCGTATCGTCCCCGCCAACGCCTTGCGGCCGCGGCTGCCGTTGATCCTGGCCCTCATGCTGGCCACCGGAGCCGAGGCCTTCACGTCGAGCGCGGTCGGGATCGCGCTGCCTCGCATCGCGGCCAGTTTCGCCGCGTCGCCGGATGAGATCAGCTGGGTGGTCACGCTCTACCTCGCCGCCTTCGCCGTCAGCCTCCCGCTGACGGCCTGGCGCTCGGATGTACTCGGGCAGCGGCGTTACCTCGGCCTGTCGATGCTGCTCTACGCCGTCGCCTCGCTCGGCTGCCTGTTCAGCGCCTCGCTCCCGGAGTTGCTCGCCTTCCGCATCGTCGAAGGCGCGGCGGGCGCCGCCTTTCTCGCCCGCGCGATCGTCACCTTCACCCGCGAATTCCGTCCGCCGGCGCTGTACTACGCATTTTTCATCTTCATGTGCGCCTTCGGCCTGCGGTCGCTCGGCCTGCCCTTCGGCGGCTATCTCGTCGACCATCTGTCGTGGCGCTGGCTGTTCGCGGTTCCGGTGGTTCTGCTCCTGGGCGGGGCGTTGCCGGCCCTGCTGCTTTCCCCGGAAATCTGGCCGCGCCGCCGCACGTTCCGTCCCGACTTTGCCGGGCTGGCCCTGCTGGCCGCCGGTCTCGGCGCCCTGACGATCGCGGTGGTCCGCGGTGAGCGCGACGCCTGGTTCGCTTCGCCCACGATCGTCTGCCTCCTGGGCCTGGCGGCGCTGTCGCTGCCGCTCTTCGCCTGGCAGGAGCACCGCCCGGAAAACCGGCGGCGCATGATCACGTTCGCCAGCCTGCACCATCCCGGCATGGTCGTCGGCCTCGCGCTGTCCTTTCTCGCCGGCCTCATGATGGTCGGCGGCCTCTACGTTCTGCCGCTGTTTCTGATCGGCGTCGTCCGGTGCGACGCCTTCCGCGCCGGCATGGTGATGAGCGTGGATTCGTGGTCCATGCTGGCGGGCCTGGCCCTCGCCGTATGGAGCCTCGGGCGGATTCGCACCCGTGCACTGCTGGTGGCGGCCGGGGCGCTGTTCGGCGGCTCGATGCTCCTGCTGGCCTTCCGCATCACCTCGGGCACACCGGTGAGCGAATTCTACCTGCCCATGGTGCTGCACGGCCTCGGCGTCGGCCTGTCCCTGCCACCGATCGGCATCTACTCCTTCCTCAGCATGGGGGCCAACGATCTTCACAACAGCGAAGGGCGAGCCTGGAATTTCACCGTGCGGCAGATCGGCGGCGCCGTCGCCGTGGGTCTGGTCGTCGTGCTCCTGGATTTCCGCGCCACGGTTCACTCGACTCAACTGTCCGCCCACCTCGCGACGATCGGCTCGCTGCTGTCTCCGACCCTCCAGGCGATCGGCCGGGGTCTGGTGGCGCATGGTTTGGCGCCCGCCCTCGCCGGCCGCGCCGCTGACGCCGTCCTGGGACGCCTGGTCGCCCGCGAGTCCACCGTGCTGGCCTTCCGCGACATCTTTCTCCTCACCGCCGTGGTCGGCGCCGCCATGGCCGGTCTGGGTCTTTGCCTCCCGCGTCCGCAGCCCGTTCGGGCCGGAGGCCGCCCCCATCGTTCCTCTGTCCGCTAACCCAAAACGCACTGCCCCCCAATCCCATGAATTCAAATCTCCTGATGAACGATCTCAAGGGCGGAACCGCCGGTCACCGTCGCTTCAATGGCATGCTCGGCTCCGCCGCCCCGCTGCGGCCGGATTCCCCCGGCATCGAATCGGCCGATCCCGCCGCGCCCCATGCCCGTCCGGGCCGCCGTGGGCGGATGGCGGCGGTCCTCGCTTTGTCCGCCGCAGTGGCCGGCGCCGCCCTCTGGCTCGCCTGGCCGGCCGGCGGCGTCCAGTCCACCGACTGTGCCTTTATCGACGGCCACCGCATCGCGGTGGCGGCCCAGGTGCCCGGCCGCATCAGCGATGTCCTGGTGCACGACAACGAGCACGTGCAGGCCGGCCAGGTCCTCGTGCGCCTCGATCCCGCCGACTTTCTGGTGAAGTTGCAGCAGGCGCAGGCGGCGCACGCCCAGGCCGCCGGCGCCCTTGCCCGGGCCCGGGCCCAGTTGCCCGTCACCGAGGCGTTGGCCCGCCAGGCCCGCGCCCAGGTGCTGGTGGCCGAGGCCAACGCCCGCCTGGCCACCGACGACCTCCATCGCTATCGGCAACTCAGCGCCAACGCGGTCTCCCGCGTCGCCCTGGAG
>JBJKRV010000258.1:0-10036 GCA_046704465.1 Opitutaceae bacterium
TGCCCATCCTGTTCGTGATCGAGAACAACCGCTACGCCTACTCGACGCCGGTGTGCGAGCAGTACGCCGCGGGCACCGAACTCTGGCGCCGCGCCGCCGGTTATGGCATCGAGGGCCGGGCGCTGGATTGCACCGCCGACGTCGCCTCCACCCTCCGGAACCTTGCCGGCGCCATCGAGCAGGTCCGCCGCACCGGCCGCCCGCTGCTGATCGAGGCGAACACGCTGCGCCTTCGCGGCCATGCGGCCTACGACACCTGCGTCTACATGCAGCCCGGCGAGGCCGAGGCCATGGCCGCCGCCGATCCGCTTCCCAAGCTCCGCGCCGGCCTTGCCGCCGCCGGCCGGGGCGCGGAGCTTGACGCCCTCGACGCCGCGATCGCCGCCTTTGTCGAGGACTGCGTCAAGATCGCCATGGCCCAGCCGCGGCCGGATCCCGAGGGCATGGAGGCGGACCTCTTCGCTCCCGTGACTCCGCCCCTGCCGTGGGTGCCCGCGCTGGGCTCCGAGCCTCCGTCTCCGGGTGCCGGCGCCGGAGCCGAACACCTCACGCTCGCCCAGGCGCTCAACCGCGGCCTGCGCAAGATCCTCGCCGAGCGGCCGGAATCGATCGTGCTCGGCCAGGACATCGCGACCTACGGGGGCGCCTTCAAGGTCACGGAGGACCTCCATCGCGACTTCGGGCGCAGCCGGGTGCTGAACACGCCGCTGGCCGAGAGCGCCTGCACCGGTTATGCGATCGGCCTGGCCCTCACCGGCCATCGCCCCATCGAGGAGTTCCAGTTCGCCGACTTCTCGACCGAGGCGGCCACCCAGATCGCCCTCAACGCCGCCACCTACCATTTCCGTTCGGGCGCGCGCGTCCCGCTCGTGCTGCGCCTGCCCTGCGGCGGCGGCCTGACCCTGGGCTCCTTCCATTCCCAGGAACTCGAGTCGACCCTGCTGGCCATGCCGGGTCTCAAGGCGCTCTATCCGAGCAACCCCCAGGACGCGTTCAACGCCGTGCTCGCCGCCTACGAGGACGACAACCCCGTGCTGTTGTTCGAGCACAAGGGGCTCTACCGGCGCGGCAAATACCCGGTGGCCTGGGACCCCGACTACCGCGCCGTCTGGCATCCCGTGTGCGTGCGCCCCGGCGATTTCGCCACGCTGGTCACCTACGGCGAGATGGTGCACCTCGCCGCCGACGTGTGCGACTACTTCGCCAGCGAATACGAACGCCGCTTCGAACTCTGGGATCTGCGCTGCCTCTCGCCGCTGGATCTCGACGGAATCCGCGCGTCGCTGGCCCGCACCCACCGGCTGATCGTCCTACATGAAGGGCGGCGCACGCACGGCTTCGGCGCCGAACTGGTCGCGGCCCTGACCGAGGAGCTGTTCTTCACGCTCGAGGCCCCGCCGCTCCGGCTCGGCTCCCTCGACCTGCCGGTGCCGTTCGCCCCCGAACTGGAGAACGCCTTTCGGCCCACCAAGACGAAGGTGATCGAGGCCGTGGCCGCCTGGCTCGGGTGATTGCCGACCGGTGGGCGCCAAGGGCCGAATCGATGAAAGGAAGCCGAAAAGGTCGTGATGCTGCCCGGCCAGCCGGGAGTTCGGCGCCCGGCAACCGGCACTCGCCAATTCCGAAGGCCGCCTGGGCGCGGGTCCGGCTGTTTGCAATGGACGTCGACGGCGTGCTCACGGACGGCACGGTCCTCATCCGCTCCGACGGCACCGAGGCCAAATCCTTTTCGATTCTCGACGGCATGGGCTTGGTGCGCTGCCGGCAGGCCGGGGTCGCGCTGGCCTGGATCTCCGGACGGCCATCCCCGGCCACCGCCCTGCGCGCCGCAGAGTTGCGGATCCCCCACCTCCTGCAGGGGCGCACTGACAAGCTGGCCGCCGTTCGCGACCTGGCCCGCCGGCTGGGTCTGGGGCCCGCCGAGGTGTGCTACATGGGCGACGACGACATTGATGCCCCGGCGATCGCGTGGGCCGGCGTCGGCGTGGCCGTCCCCGGCGGCATGCCGGCCGCCCTCGCGGCGGCCGATCTGGTCACCGTCCGGCCCGGCGGACGCGGCGCCGTCCGCGAGGTGGCAGAACATATCCTGGCCGCGAGGGTCTAGCGGGCATGAGGGCGGCGATTCCACTGTCCCGCGCCAACCGACGGCGATCGCGCCGCCGGGGTTTTTCTGCCGCTCGGGCCCGGCTGATGCTCCTGTCCGCGCTGACCCTGCTCGGGTTCGCCTGGGCTCCGACCGGGCTTCGCGCCGCCGACCAGCGGGGTTCCGCCTTCAACCTCAGCGCGCCGGTCACGAATTTTCAGGTCGCCACCTTCACCGCCACCGGCCGCCGGGCCTGGCTCGTGCGGGGATCGAAGGGACAATACCTCAGCCAGACCCGGCTCGAGGTCACCGACCTGATGCTGACCGTCTTTGCCGATGATCCCGCCAACAACGTGGATTCCGTCTTCGTCAGCCCCGAGGCCACCGCCTCGCTGGCCACCGGGCAGGTGCGCGGCCCCGGGCGGCTGCGCCTGATCACCGACGATTTCGAGGCCACGGGCGAGGATTGGTTCTACGACCATCGCCAGAAAAAGGTTTCCATCCGCAAAGACGTACGGGTAGTTTTCCACGTCCGTCTAACCGGTGTGCTTCGATGACTTACTGCCTTCGCCGTGTCCTCTTGTGCCTGGCGGCCTGTGTCCTGTCGTCCGCGCTTCGGGCCCTCACCCCCGCCGACACGGTCATCACGGCGGAGTCCTTTGAGAGCCAAAGTACGGCCACGCAGACGGTGTCCGTGTTCAGCGGCAACGTCTCGGTCGCCGGCAACGACATCAAGATCACCTGCGACCGCCTCGAGGTCGTGTCGCTGCGCGGGGGCGACAAGAACGACATCGTCGGCCGGCAGGAGCGGTTCAAATCGCTGCTCGCCACCGGGCGGGTGCACATTGTCCAGGGCGACCGCGAGGCAACCTGCGAACGCGCCGAGGTGCTGCCGGGCGAGGACAAGGTCATCCTGACGGGACGGCCCACGGTCGTCGATCACGGGAACGACTCCACCGCCACCGGCGACCCGCTCATTCTCTACCGCGGCCAGCGCCGGGTCGAGGGCACGAACGTCCGCATCACGCTTCCGCCCATCAAGGACCTTGGGTTCAACAAAAACCAGCCTCCGCCCGGCGCGACCGCCCCCGCTCCCGCCGCCGGCGCCCCCAAGCCACCATGAGCCGCGACGAGGTTTCCGCGCCCGCGACCGGAACTGCGGCCCGGACGGCCGATGAGCGCAACGGCGACGCCGCCATCCGCACCGAGGGGCTGGTGAAGATCTTCGGCGAACGCGCCGTGGTCAACGGCGTCGACCTTCGCATCGGCGCCGGCGAGGTCGTCGGCCTGCTCGGCCGCAACGGCGCCGGCAAGACCACGACCTTCTACATGATCGTGGGCCTGGTGCCGGTGACGCGCGGCCGCGTCTTCATCAACGGCGCCGATGCGACCCGGCTGCGGATGCACCGGCGGGCCCGCCTCGGCATCGGCTATCTGCCCCAGGAGGCGTCCGTCTTCCGCCAACTGACGGTCGAGGAGAACATCCTCGCGATCGTCGAGACCCTGCCGCTGGCGCGTCGCGAACGGCCCGCGCGGGTCCGCCGCCACCTCGAGGAGCTCGGACTCACGGCGCTCGCCCGTCAGCGCGCCTACACCCTCTCGGGCGGCGAGCGCCGCCGGCTCGAGATCGCCCGGGCGCTCGTCACCACGCCCCGATTCCTGCTGATGGACGAGCCCTTCAGCGGGGTCGATCCCATCTCCGTGGCCGACGTCCAGAAGATCGTGCTGCAACTGAAGGAGCGCGGCATCGGCGTGCTCGTGACCGACCACAACGTCCGCGAGACGCTCAACATCGTCGACCGCGGGTACATCATCCACGAGGGCCGGGTCATCGCCGAGGGCCCGCGCGATTACCTGATCAACAACGCCCAGGCCCGGGAGTTCTATCTCGGTCGGGATTTCAACCTCTAGGCTGGCGCTTCCGCCCTCGCTGCGCCATCTATCATTCCGGTTTCTCCATGCCCACCGACCGTCCCCGCCCCCTGCCGAAGGCCATCCACGGGATCTCCGTGGCCCACTTCTTCGAGACCTACGGTGCGCGGCTCAAGCTGGAGCTGATCACGGGCAGCGAGGGCCTGCACCGGCTCATCCGCGAGCCGGCCATCAACCGGCCGGCCCTCGCCCTCACCGGCTTCTTCAAGTATTTCGCCAACAAACGCATTCAGGTGCTCGGCGCGGCCGAGATGACCTTCCTGCGCTCGCTCCCGGAGAACGACCAGCGCGGGGTCATCAAGGGCATGGCCGACCGCCACATCCCCTGCCTGGTCCTCACCCGCAACTTCACGTTCCCGCGCCCGATGCTCGATGTGGCGCGCGAGCGGCGGCTGCCCGTCTTCCGCACGCCGATGATCACGATGAATTTCGTGAACATGGCGACCCTTTACGTCGACAACGAGTTCGCCCCCGCCACCACCGAGCAGGGCACCACCGTCGACATCAAGGGTGTCGGCGTCCTCATCCGCGGCGACAGCGGCGTTGGCAAGTCCGAGTGCGCCCTCGCCCTGATCGAGCGCGGCCACAGCCTCGTCTCCGATGACGTCACCGTCATCAAGCTGCTCGACGAGCGCGAGCTGTCGGCCAGCAGCCGCGCCATCACCCGCGGGTACATCGAGTGCCGCGGCATCGGCATCATCAACGTCGCCGAGATGTTCGGCATCAAATGCGTCCGCCTGGAGAAGCGCATCGACATGGTCGTTTCCCTGCGCGAGTGGACCCCCGACGCGGTGGAGGAACGCACGGGCCTGGAGGAGAACTTCTACGAGATCCTCGGCATCAAGCTGCCGCATTTCGAACTGTTCGTGCGGCCGGGCCGGGACATCGCCCGCCTCGTCGAGGTCGCCGCCATGGTCCAGGCGCTCAAGCGCATGGGGCACGATCCGGCCCGAGATTTCAACGACCGTCTGATCGCCCAGATGGCCGAGCATCCGCAACCCATCAAACCCTCTCCCCTCGCCGCGACCGACCCGTCGTTTCCCGGCGAGGAGCGCCGCCGGCCGCCCGTGTTCTGAGGGCCCGCCGCCAATTTCACCCGCCCACTCATGCCTGTCTCCCGACCCGACGGCCGCCGCCCCGACCAACTCCGGTCGATCAGCTTCGAAGCCGATCCCGCCCCGTACGCCGCCGGTTCCGTGCTGACGCGCTTCGGCTCCACCCAGGTCATCTGCGCCGCCACCATTGAAACCAGAGTCCCGGTGTGGATGAAGCAGCAGGGCGTGACCGGAGGCTGGCTCACCGCCGAATACTCCATGCTGCCGTACAGCACCCTCGAGCGGAAGCCGCGGGATTCCTCGCGCGGGCGGGTGGACGGGCGGACGATCGAGATCCAGCGCCTGATCGGCCGTTCGCTCCGTGCCGTGGTGGACCTGCAGAAGCTCGGGGAGCACACGCTGTGGATCGATTGCGATGTGCTGCAGGCCGATGGCGGCACCCGCACGGCCTCGATCACCGGAGCCTACCTGGCCGTGCGCCTGGCGATCCAGCGCCTGCTCGATGAGGGGCGGCTGGCCGAGAATCCCCTGACGGACTCAGTTGCCGCGGTCAGCGCGGGCCGCTGGCAGGGGCAGGAGGTGCTCGACCTCGCCTACCTCGAGGACCGCGACGCCGAGGTCGACTGCAATATTGTGATGACGGGGCGGGGACGGTTTGTGGAGGTGCAGGGCGGGGGGGAGGTGGCGACCTTCTCCCACGAGAAGTTGCAGAGCCTCCTGGCCCTCGCCCAGAGCGGCCTCCGTGAACTCGCCGCCCTGCAGGCGGCCTTCCTCGCGCAGCGGCTGTTGAAACCGTCGTCCGCCGCCGGTCCCGCGCGCTGACGGTGGCGCACGCCGCCGGCCGGCCGGGCCGTCAGGCGCCCACCGGCACTTTCACCACGGCCTTGCGCACCAGGCGGGGTTCGCCCACCGCCAGCGAAGGCAGGTGGGCATCCTCCGGTCCGAACACGGCCGCCTCGCCCGCGGCCACGTGCAGCACGGAGGCCTTCCGCGGGTCGGCATACTTGATCAGATCCTTCTCCCCGTCGTATGGTGCGGTCACCGCGAGTCCGGCCGCGGCCGCGACCTCCATCTCCTCGGCGCCCTCGATCACCACCTGCAGGTCGATATAGCGGCGGTGGCTCTCGAAAAACCCGTCGGCCCGATTCCGCGTGAGACCGGCCGACTCGATGACGAACGCGCCGCCCGCCAGGTCCTCCCGGTGCGTCGTTCCCCCGCGGAGGGCCGTGATCCGGGCGTGCGCCGCGGAGCCCGGCGTCAGCGCCGCCGCCGCGTAGTCGAGGGCGGACGCAAATTCCGGCCGGCCGCCGCACCAGCGCCGCACCGTGGCAAACGATCCGATCAGGGCCATGAGGTGGGCATTGAGAACGGTCGGCTCCGGAGCCTCAACGCCCAAATTCCGGCGCCCGTTGCCTGCTTGAGTCGGCGGCGGGCCGCGCCACACTGGGCGCGATATGAAACACCCCATCCTCGCAGCTTCACTCCTCGCCGTCGCGGCCTCGGTCAGCCGCGGCGCTCCGTCCGACTTCCAGGGCAAACTCGACATTCAGATCACGCGCGATCGCGTTCCCATGCACCTCACCTACTACGTGAAGGGGAATTGCGCCCGGACCGAGATGGCCTCGGACAATGGCCGGACGATGGTGATGCTCGTGGATTTCGGCAAACACGAGCTGACCTTCCTGATGCCGGAGCAGCGGATGTACCTGGTGCGACCGTTGCCGACGCCTTCCGCGGGGAGCGAGACCGCGGCGGACGAGGGCAACCCGCCCGAGGTCAAGCGCACCGGCGAATACCAGACCATCCTCGGACACAAGTGCGAAAAGATTCTCGTCACGTCCCAGAACGAAACCACCGAGGTCTGGGCCGCCGAAGGCATGGGAAGCTTCATGAGCCCCGGCATGCCGGGCATGATGGGACGGCGCGCGACGCATCCCCGCAGCGCCTGGGAGGCCGAGCTTTTTCAGCGCGGGTTCTTTCCGCTGCGCGTGGTGACCAGGGACGCCAATGGAAAGGAGACCCAGCGGATGGAAGTGACCGCCATCGACACGTCGCCATTGTCGGATACACTCTTTGCTCCTCCGTCGGACTATAAGAAATTTGAAATGCCCGCCCTCCCCGGCATGGGCGGAATGAATCCTTTCAACCGGTAGGGAACCTGCGACGCGCGGCAAAAACGCTCGGCGCTCTTGCGTTGGCGCCCACCTTGCCGTTCGGTAGCGTCTGCTCAGTCCGTGGCTGTCGAGCTCATCCGAATTCTCTCCGACCTGCATTTTGGGGACCGCGCCAGTTGGGTGCGGTCCCTCCTCGCTTTGCAGCCCCTGTTCGCCGGAGCCGATCGCATCGTGTTCAACGGCGACAGTCTGGAGACCCGCTCCGGCCCCGGGCGCCGGCGCCCCGACGCATTGCGGCACCGGTTCCTCGAGTTCGTCCGCCGGGAGGCGCCCCGGAGCATCCTGCTGACCGGCAACCACGACGCGGACATTTCGGAACTGCACTGCCTCGATCTGCTCGGGGGACAGATGTTCGTCACCCACGGAGAAGTGTTTTTCGACGACCTGGTGCCGTGGAGCCCTCAGCGACCCCACCTCGGCGCCTGCTACCGCCGCCAGCTCGCCCTGCTGGATCCCAGGGAGCGTGAGTCGCTGGAAGCGCGGCTGGCGGCCTGCAAGCGCGCCTCGGCGCAGGAGGTGTTGCCCGCGGAGCCCCACCCCCGCCACCGCTGGCGGCGCACGATGCACACCGTCCGCAAATTCTGGCCGCCCCGACGCACCCTGGCGATGATGCAGGCCTGGCACGCGCTGCCGGACCGGGTCGCCGAGCTCATGAGCCGTCACCGGCCGGGCGCGCATTTTGCGGTGGTGGGCCATACCCACCTGCCCGGTGTCTGGACGCGCGGGAATCTCGTGGTGATCAACACCGGCTCGTTCTGTCCCCCGTTTGGAGCCTATGCGGTTGATGTCTCGCCGCGGGAGGTGCTAGTGCGCCGGGTGCGGAAGTTCCAGGGGCGGTTCCACCCCGGACGCGTCGTTGCCCGTTTCGCACTGGCATCCGACCGCGACGCCGTGCCTGACATTGCGCCATTTTCCGCCGGCCTGGCGTCCTCGCCATGACGGCCGAATTCGGTTGGTGGAGCCGCGATCCGGACGGCCGCCGGTTCCAGGTCCGCGCCACGATCTTCGGCGGCCGGATCTCCTGGACCCGCAAGCAAGGGCATCACCAGCCTTGGGAACCCTACGGTCCGGTGACGGATGACGACTGGGAGCGCCTGCTCTCCGAGGCTGGCCGCCGCCTGCAGCGCCGCCTCCTGTCGCCCAAACAGGTCGAGGCCATCCGCCGCTTCCGGCCAGTTTGACGGGGCCCGCCCGCAGGCCCCTCCTAGAGGGGCGCCTCGCCGCGGGCCGCAAGCTTGCGCCAGATCAGCCGGAAGGACGACGCGTATTGGTCCGGATGGTCGCGCAGCCGGCGGGCAATCTCGTGCAACCCGTGCCAGGCTCCCCGCTCGATCTCCTCGGGATGAAGCACAAACGGGCCCGCCGCCTCGAGTCGGTAGACCCACACGAATTCCTGGCCGGTTTCGGCACAGGCCGGCAGGAAGAACCAGCGCCCCGGCGGCTCCTCGCCCCGCCATCCGATCTCTTCCATGAGTTCGCGCTCCGCGCAGGCGTCGTACGTCTCACCGGCGTTGACGTGCCCCGAGGCCGACGAGTCCCAGGCGCCCGGCGCCGTGTCCTTGCGCCACGACCTTTTCTGGAGAAAGAGCTCGCCCGCCGCGTTGAACACCAACACGTGCACCGCCCGGTGGCGGAGCCCTTTCGCGTGCACCTCGCTTCGCGGCGCCCGCCCAACCGGACGGTCGTTTTCGTCCACCACGTCAAAAACCTCTTCCGGCGTTGCCATCGTCGCCATTACCGATGCCCCGGAACCCCCGCCCGAGTCAAACCCGAGCGCCCGGTCGCGAAGCCTTTGGCTCCATCGATAAAGTTCGTCCCACATGCCGCATCAGCCCCCGCGGCGGTACAGCCGCCGACCCGTCGGACGGGCGCGGCGCCCATTGCGGACCACCGCGCCGTCCAGGCTCAGGCCTTTCAACCGCGCGCACAGCACTGCGAGCGCCGCTTCCGCGGCATCGGGAAACATCTCCATTACCTCACGGAGATGCGCCAGCAGTCTCACCGAGCCGGCGCGTCGGAGCCGTCTGAGCCCGCGGCGGCCGCCGCCCGGACTCCCGTTCGCTCCAGTCGCGTCCCGCTGAGCCTCGGCGCCGTTCGATCGTCGCCGCAGTCTGCGCAGTCGGCTGTCAGGCTTCTGATGCATAGGGGGATGCAGGACCTCCCGAATCAGGGAAGTTCCCGAGCACTCTGGAAACACAACCGGGTTCCTGTCAACGTCCAATTACCGTTTTTTGGAATTTCTTCTTTGACAGGAATCTCTCGCCCGCCGCCTCGGTGCCGCCGGCCGCGCCGGTCAGTTCCGGCCGATCTGCTTTCTCAGAAAGGCCCGGAAGGCCCCCAGGAGCTCGTTCGGAAAGAGGTTTCCCATTTCCGCCAGGTGCGCCGCCATCTTGCCGTCCGTCGGCGCCAGCTCGCTGGCGTACCGGACCAATGACAGGACATCTTCCGAGGACCGAGGCGCCGGAAGCAGACTCAGCCCGTTCTCGGGTTGGATCTTTCCGACGCGACACCGTGTTTTGGAGGTCATGTTGGCTCCTGTTCTTAGGGCTTGCTGCTGCGCCTCCGCCGGGTCGGCAGATCTGGAGGCACTCCATCGTGGTTAGCCCCGGCTCCAACCTTCAATCATGCCGCCTACTCAATTTTTGGTAGGTTTTAGGTCTGGACAGGCCTCCGGACCGGGCGCGATCACGCCGCGCCGCGGCTCAACCACGGCGGGTGCGCAGGTGCCTGTCGACGTCCCGCCACGGGCGGCAGTTCAGCACCTGGCGCTTCGTCAGCCAACCCTTGCGCGC
>JBJKRV010000259.1:0-2951 GCA_046704465.1 Opitutaceae bacterium
CATCGCGACCGGCCACTTGCACCAACAGGCGCACTAAATGATGGAGTGATTTCACGGGAGCTTTAGGGTCCCAGCCCCAAGGGCCATCGACAATCGTGGTGCATAATTCCCACGGGCGAGTCGCATCGAAATCACCCATTGCTCCGTCTCCCTCCCGCGAATGAAAATCCTCCGGCATGTCGGCCCGGCCGTTGATGATCACGTCGGGCTGCAGACGACGAAGCATCTTGTACATTTCGTGGTGCTGCCAGCGGAACCGGCCCGTATAGTGCTGGCCCGGAGGCCGCTTTAGCCATTCTGCGCCCCTCCAGTCGCCGCCGAAACTCAACCAATCGTTCTCCCCGCCGTCGAACCACAGCACATCGATCCGCCCGTAATTGGAGAGTAACTCCTTCAGTTGGCGGTGATATTGGGCCCGCATGGCTTCCGCGCTGGCCCGGTAGATCCCGGGCGCAAGGTAACCAGGGAATCGCCAGTCGAGCACCGAATAATAAAGGCCCACCTTAAGACCAGCCTTCCGCATGGCATTGACGTACTCCGCGACAAAATCGCGGTGGGCTGCCGTGCTGACACTGGTAAATGGATTGCCCGGATCATTGAATAGGGCGAAACCATCGTGATGCCTCGCAGTGAAAATCACATATCTCGCGCCTGCGGCTTTGAACGTGGCGGCCCAATCATCGGCACTAAACCGCTTTGGATCGAATCGCGCCGCCAGCCGCGCGTACTGTTCGTTCGGAATCTGTTCGTTCCATTGCACCCATTCTCCCCGGCCCAAGATCGAATAGAGCCCCCAATGGACGAAAATCCCGAATCGAGCAGCGCGCCACCAATCGACGCGTGTATCGCGAGCTGTCGTCTTCTGTCCTGGAATGTCCAGGGGGACCGTCGATGCTGCCCTACAACCACAGACGCCGGCGAGAACCGCCAGAAACAACGCACCTCGAAGAAGGTGGAATCCGTCTGACCGAAGGGCGCCAGTTGTTTGGGGGATTGGGGTTTGCACAGGCGATAAGTTAACCAGATTAACCGGCGCCACGGAATCGCCTGATCGGGTGAATTCTGGCTTCCCAGTCACCTAACAGGGCGTTGATAAAGCCCCAATTCTGATCGAAGCGAGAGGATCGAACGATTTTTCCGATGAGTCGGAGCATCCAGTCGACCGCGGCGACACCGTTGATTCGTTACGGCGGCGGTTTTGAAGGTGGTTGGGTGCGAGATTCATTCGAGGTAGATGCAGTCCAGCCGTGGCGGGCGTCAGGCCCGCACCGTTGGCGGCGGTCCCAGGGACAGGCGGGCCATCCGGATCAGGTTGCAGGCGGCCACGACGTACTGGGCGGCCGCGTGGGTGCGTTGCACGCCCCGGTAGCGGGTTTTGCGGAGGCAGCCGGTGGTCTTGGTCCAACCGAAGATCTCCTCGATCCGCCGCCGGGCTCGTTGACTGAGGTAATGGGCGTGCGAGCGAACCTTCACGGCCAGGGTCCGCTCGGGCAGCGGGGCCGGGTGCGGGATCACGCCCTGTGCCCGCAAGCCCTCGACGAACCCGCGGGAGCAGTAGCCGCGGTCCGCCCCGACCGTGCGCGGAGCAAACCCCCCGTCGCTGCAACTCGGCAATCTGCCGAACCGCCACCTGCGACTCCGGGGCTCCGACGGCCGGATGCACTTCGAAGAGCACGCACAGCCCGTGGCGGTTGTCCATCGTCGCGTGACCGGCAAAGGCCAGGCGCGACTTGCGTCCGTCGCCCTTGCGCACGAGCTTCGCTTCGGGGTCGGTCGTCGCGGCGTGCGTGTCATTGCGCCGGCTCTGCCCCTTGAAGTCCGTCCAGCCATTGCCGCCACCGGTGCCGTGGTCGGTTCCCTTCGGCTTGAAGCTCTTCAGCGAGGCCCAGGCCTCAATGAGAGTGGCATCGCCGCTGAAGTGCTGATCAGAGATCCAGCCGTTGCGCTGGTCCAGCCAGACCACCTCGGCAAAGAACAGGTCGGCGACCTGGTGTTGCAGCAGCCGCGCCTGGTTCTGGGAGAAGGTCGAGTGATCGAAGGCCGGCTCGTCCGGATTGAGGTCCAGAAACCACCGAAACAGCAGATCGTATTTCAGCCGCTCGCAGAACTGCCGCTCCGAGCGGATCGAGTACAGCGCCATCAGCACTTTGGCCAGCAGCAGCCGCTCCGGTGGAATCGAGGGCCGGCCGTTGGCCGCCTACATCTCCTCGAAATGGCTGTCCATCTCCGCCAGCACCGCATCGAGCAGACGCTTGATCACCCGGATCGGATGATCCGCCGGAATCATCGTCTCGACGTTAATCAGACAGGCGACACTGACCTGGGTTTGTTTTTCGCCACGCATGCCTCTTGGACGTCAGCATCGGCTCCGCGTTCAACGCGATGGGGGTATTTTTCAACAGCCTGCTAAAGGCTCAAAGGGTCGCTCAGAGTGGAATCGTATGGAACCGTCAGGATAATCCTGGTGCCGCTCCCCGGAGCGGATTCCACCACGAGGCGAGCCCCGATCAGTCCGGCGCGTTCCTTCATCCCAAGCACCCCGAAGTGCATGTTTTCCCCGATAATGTGAGAGGCGTCAAACCCACGTCCATTGTCGTTGATCGCGACCTCGAGCTCTCGCGCTGAATAAGTCATCGCGATGGCCAACTCCGTCGCACCGGCATGCCGGATTGCGTTTGTGACCGCCTCCTGCGTCGTCCAGATAATCTGGGCTTCGACCTCCGGGGCCAGTTTTCGCGCCGCTCCGAGAAGCGCAAATTGTTTCCGGAGAGCGGAACCTTCGACGGCCGAACGCAGCAGATCCTCAAGCGCGACACCGAGGTCCACGTCCTGCTGCGTCTGGGTCCGCAGGTTCCGGATAAAACTCCTCACCTCCACCATTGCCGTGCGCACCAGTTGGGGCCCGATCGAAAGGTGAACGCATGACCGCCGCAGGTCGGCCCAGCCCGCGC
>JBJKRV010000260.1:0-3917 GCA_046704465.1 Opitutaceae bacterium
CATGAGAATAAGCGGCGCAATCTTAAACTAAAAAATAACGCCAATTAGATCCTGCGCCCTCCGATGGGATCCTTCTCTTGCCTGTGCTTCCTCAGGCGCTTCAGGCAGACATCGTGTTCTTCGATCAGTTCCCGAAAACCCGCTTTCTACTCATAGAGATTCTGAAAGGCTTTATCGCCAAACGGCTCATATGCTTTTCCTTCCGGTATGTCTACACTATTGTAGATGACATACCTACATGATTGTAGATGTCCATGCGTCCATTGTCGATAAAACGCGAGTGAAATTATCATGTATATATAAAAAATTTTAATTATTTTAGTATGTTTTAACGCTTATGAAAAAGTAGCCTTTCATTGGCATGCCGGTTGCTCTACCAGAAGTAAAGTAGTTTGGAAAAAAATCAGCTTAACCTTGGAAGAAAAAGGATGAAACCAATGAGAAAAGTGGCGATTTACGGCAAGGGCGGAATCGGCAAATCCACCACCACGCAGAACACGGTCGCGGGTTTGGCGGAACTGGGCAAGAAGGTCATGGTGGTCGGCTGCGATCCCAAGGCCGACTCGACGCGCCTGCTCTTGGGCGGCCTGGCCCAGCGAACCGTGCTGGACACCTTAAGAGAAGAAGGGGAAGACGTGGAGCTGGATGATGTCCGCAAGGAGGGGTTCGGCGGCACGATGTGCACGGAATCGGGAGGTCCCGAACCGGGTGTGGGCTGCGCCGGCCGCGGCATCATTACATCCATCAACCTGCTTGAACAGCTGGGCGCCTACGCCGACAGCGAGGACCTGGATTACGTCTTTTATGATGTTCTCGGCGACGTGGTCTGCGGAGGGTTTGCCATGCCCATCCGCGAGGGCAAGGCCCAGGAGATCTACATCGTGGTCTCCGGCGAGATGATGGCCATGTACGCGGCCAACAACATCTGCAAGGGAATCGTCAAATTCGCCGAAGCCGGCGGCGTGCGGCTGGGCGGGCTGATCTGCAACAGCCGCAAGGTGGACAACGAGCTGGAGATGATCCAGGCCCTGGCCGATCGGCTCGGCACCCAGATGATTCACTTCGTTCCCCGGGAAAACGTGGTTCAGCGGGCCGAAATCACCCGCAAGACCGTCATCGAATACGAACCTGGCCACACCCAGGCCGACGAGTACCGCATCCTGGCAAAAAAGATCGATGCAAACGAGATGAAGGTGATCCCCACCCCGCTCGCCATCGAAGAACTGGAAAAACTGCTCATCGACTACGGGATCGCCGCCTGATTCCGTTCACCGTCTCAAAAGGAGAAGATATCCAAGATCCTGATCCGATCCATTGTCCGTCCGGAAAAAGTCGACGACGTCCTGGCGGCCCTCATGGAAGCCGGTTTCCCCGGAGTGACCAAAATGTCGGTGGTCGGCCGCGGCAAGCAGCGCGGGATCAAAATCGGCGAGGTCACCTACGACGAGATCCCCAAAGAATTGCTCCTCACCATGGTGCACGACAAGGACAAGGACTTTGCCATCCGCACCATTATCAAAGCCGCCCGGACCGGCGACAAGGGCGCCTTCGGCGACGGGAAGATTTTTGTCGTTCCCGTCGAGGAAGCCTACACCATCAGCTCCGGTGTCCGGGAAACCTCTGGCGGGAAGATCGAAGAGGTGATCCCATGAAAGACATTCTCGCCATCGTGCGGATGAACACGATGAACCGCACCAAGCGCGCCCTGGCCGAAGCCGGGATCTCTTCCATCACGGCCCGCGACGCCCTGGGGCGCGGCAAGGGCCTGGTGGACATCCAACTCCTCAAGGGGGCGGAGAAAGGCTACGAGGAGGCGATCTCCCAGCTGGGACAGAGCCAGCGGCTGATCCCCAAGCGGGCGCTTCTGATCGTGGTTCCCGACGAGCTGGTGGAGAAAGCCGTCAAGACCATCATCGCGGTCAACCAGACCGGCAAATCCGGGGACGGCAAGATCTTCGTCATGCCCTGCCAGGACGCCGTCCGGGTGCGGACCGGCGAGCACGGGGATGCCGCTTTGGACGACATCTAATGACAAATAACAAATGACCGATGGCCCCGCGAAGCGGTCGGCCAATCGGTCAAGGAGACATATCATGGCGATGCCCGCAGAAGAAGAAGTCCGGGAATCGGTTTCCCTGGATGGAATCGATCCCCGGGAAGTCAAACAGAAGCTCTTGAACAAGTATCCGCCCAAGGTGGCGCGCAAGCGCTCCAAGCAGATCGTGGTCAACCGGGTCACGCCGGACGGCGCGGTTCCGGAAATCCAGTCCAACGTGCGCACGGTGCCGGGGCTGATCAGCCAGCGGGGCTGTTGCTACGCCGGGTGCAAGGGCGTGGTCCTGGGCCCCACCCGGGACATCGTCAACATCACCCACGGCCCGGTGGGCTGCGGCTTCTACAGCTGGCTCACCCGCCGGAATCAGACCGATCCGGACAGCTCGCCGGACGGCCACAATTTCATGACCTATTGCTTCACCACCGACATGCAGGAAGAAGAGATCATCTTCGGCGGTGAGAAGAAGCTCAAGCTGGCGATCCAGGAAGCCTACGACAACTTCCATCCCAAGGCCATCGCGGTCTTTTCCACCTGCCCGGTGGGCTTGATCGGGGATGACGTGCACTCGGTCTGCCGGGAGATGAAGGAAAAGCTCGGCATCAACGTCTTCGGCTTCTCCTGCGAGGGATACAAGGGGGTCAGCCAGTCGGCCGGCCACCACATCGCCAACAACGGCATCTTCACCCATGTCGTGGGAACCGACGACACGGTCCGGGACGGGGACTTCAAGATCAACCTCCTGGGCGAGTACAACATCGGCGGGGATGCCTTCGAGATCGAACGCCTTTTCGACGCCTGCGGGTTCACGCTGGTTTCCACCTTCAGCGGCAATTCCAGCATCGACCGGTTCGCCAACAGCCACACCGCGGACCTGAACCTCATCATGTGTCACCGGTCCATCAATTACGTCGCCGAGATGATGGAGAAGAAATACGGCGTGCCCTGGATCAAGGTGAATTTCATCGGCGCCGAGGCCACGGCCAAATCCCTTCGCAGGATCGCCGCCTACTTCGGGGATCCGGCCCTGATGGAACGGGTGGAGGGGGTGATCGCGGAGGAACTGCCCGAGGTCGAAGCGGCCGGTGCCGCCATCCGGCCCCGCACCGAAGGAAAACGGGCCATGCTCTTTGTCGGGGGATCCCGGGCCCATCACTACCAGGAACTTTTCGCCGAGCTCGGCATGACGACCATTTCGGCCGGCTACGAGTTCGCCCACCGGGACGACTACGAGGGCCGCCGGGTGCTGCCGGAGATCAAGGTCGACGCCGACAGCCGAAACATCGAGGAGTTGGAAATCGGTCCGGACCCGGAGAAGTACAACCCCCGGAAGACGGACGACGAGATCCGGAACCTTGCCGCCGAAGGCCTCTCCTTCGCCGACTACCGGGGCATGATGCCCGAGATGGAAACCGGGGCCCTGGTGATCGACGACATCAGCCAGTACGAAACCGAGAAGATGATCGCGCTCTTCAAACCGGACATCTTCTGCGCCGGCATCAAGGAGAAGTACGTGATCCAGAAGCACGGCATCCCCCTGAAGCAGTTGCACAGCTACGATTACGGCGGCCCCTACGCCGGGTTCAAGGGAGCGATCAACTTCTACCAGGAGATCGACCGCATGGTGAATTCCCGGTTCTGGAGCTACCTGAAGGCCCCCTGGCAGAAGAGCCCGGAGCTGGCGGCCAAATACGGCGTCGATTGAATTACGGAGGGTTATTTCCCATGTTGCTGAGACATACCACCAAAGAAATCAAGGATCGCAGAGCACTTACGGTCAATCCGGCCAAGACCTGCCAGCCCATCGGCGCCATGTACGCGGCCCTCGGCATTCACGGCTGCATGCCCCACAGCCATGGCTCCC
>JBJKRV010000261.1:0-4869 GCA_046704465.1 Opitutaceae bacterium
CGGTGTCGAAATGATACCCGGCCAGTTCGGTGCACGCGCGGGCGGCGCAAAAGGCGTGGAGGGCGTGCACCGCCGTCTGGTCGTGCGGCGCCGTCCGCCAGACCTCCGGATCGCCCTCCGGCACGAGGACCTCGCGCGGATCGAGCGAGGCGAGCACGGGCAGGAGATTCTCCACATGGGTGTCCGTCGCGATCCGGAACTCCCCGGTGGAGAGGTCGAGCCACGCCGCCTCCAGCACGCCGTGATCGAGCGCGATCGCCGCCAGGTAATGGTTTCGCGCCGCCTCCAGTTGGTTGGGCGCCAGCGTCGTCCCGGGACTCAGAATCCGGGTCAGCGACCGGCGCACGAGTCGGCCCGGTCGCGCCGGTTCCTGCTGATCACACAGCGCCACCCGGCGCCCGGCCGCCAGCAAGCGGTTCACATAGGTGTCGACCGCATGGTGCGGGATCCCGGCCATCGGCGCGTCGTGCCGGCGCGTCAGCGTGAGGCCGAGCAAGCGCGACCCGGCCTCGGCGTCCTCGTAGAACATCTCGAAGAAATCGCCGAGACGGAAGAGCAGCAGGGTGCCGGGCGGCAGGCCGCGCTTCACTTCGAAGTACTGCTGCATCATCGGCGTCTGGCGCGCGGAGGGCATGGTCGGCTCGGGAAAACCAGAAGTCAGAGGTCAGACGCGCGGAGGCAGCAAGGCAAAACCGCCCGCGCGCACCGCCGCGGCGGGCCGGGGATTGCGCCCGGTGCGACTGCCGGCATTCTGAACCCCGATGTCCGTCGTCTTGTACCATCGCGATCTCGGCGGGACCGGGCGGCCGCCCCTGGTGATCCTGCACGGCTTCCTCGGCTCCTCGCGCAACTGGCAGACCGCCGGCGCCGCGCTCGCGGGCTGGTTTCATGTCCGCGCGCTCGATTTGCGCAACCACGGGCGCTCGCCGCACGCGTCGGAGATGAGTTTTCCCGCCCTGGTCGACGACGTCAGGGCGTGGCTCGACGAGCAGCGGCTGGCGGACGCCACCGTCCTCGGTCACAGCCTCGGCGGCAAGGTGGCCATGGCCCTGGCCTGTCACCACTCCCGACGCGTGGCGCGCCTGGTGGTCGTCGACATCGCCCCCAAGGCCTATCCGGGCTATGCCCAGCGCTCGGAGGTGGCGGCGATGAACGAGCTCCGCCTCGACGACCTCCACTCGCGCGCCGAGGCGGAGCTGCGCCTCGAGGCCCGCGTGCCCAATTTCGCGATGCGACGTTTCCACGCCACCAATCTCGATCGCGACGCCGGCGGGCGCTGGCGCTGGGCGATCAACCTGCCGGTGCTGACTTCCACGCTGCCGGATCTCGTGCAAAACCCGCTGGGCCCGGGCGACCGCTTTGACGGACCGGCCCGGTTCATCCTCGGCGGGAAGTCCGGTTTCGTGGCGCCGGAGGATCACGCGGTCATCCGCCGGCATTTTCCGCGCGCCGAAATCGACGTCCTGGCGGACTCCGGCCACAACCCGCACCTCGAGGTGCGCGACCGGTTCGTGGAGCTCGTGGCAAGGGGAACCCAAGGGTGAACTTTCAGGAGCTCGCAACAGAGCGGCGGAGGGGGGCATGGGCGGAAGTCCCCCTTGGGAAAGTGCGGGGCGGAGCAAGATTCCTCGGCAGAAGCTCGGGTCGGAGGCCGGCTGCGTCGGTGGCTGAGGCCGCGGTGCGCCGGGAGCACGTGATGCGGCCCGCCGGCCCGGCCAAACTCTGGCGAACCTTGAGCACGGCTGGGCATGATGCCCAACTCCGACGAAGGTTGGGCACAGTTGGGCATCGAGGCCGAGAGTCGGACAACGTCGGGCGCAGGACGGCACCGAAACCGGATTCCGGACGTCAAGGATCCGCACCCCGTCCGCAACGGAAAAGGGGGGCCGGCCGGGCGCCGGGGGCCGAGTCGCCCGGCGGGTCAGGCAGGTTCGCCGGACGGTAGTGGATCAGTTGCCATCAACGTGCCGGGGTGGAGCCCGATCCGGGCGGGCTTGAACCTGCGCGGAGCGCCGGTTCCGCCAAACTGCCCGCCGCACGCTCCACCGGGACGCCGAGCACTCCGGCCTTTGCCCCCGAAAGCGGTGGGCGACAAGACCGCTAGCGCAGAAACTCCCGGTAGAAAAACACCCCGGTGATGGCAAAGCCGATGGCAGCGATCAGGCGCCTCACGTGGCGCTGCGGGATCCGCTGCGCATAATGGGCGCCGAGGTAGTAGCCGGCGACCGCGCCCACGATCATGACCGCGGCCTTGGGCCAGTCGATGTAGCCCGCCAGCATGAAGTAGACCGCCGCGATCAGGTTGATGAGCGAGGCCAGCACCGTCTTGAGCGCATTCATCTCGTGGATGTCGCCCAGCCCCAGAAAGCCGAGCGAGGCGAGCATGAGGATGCCGATGCCGGCGCCAAAATAGCCGCCGTAAACCGCCACGAAGAACTGAAAGACCACCGCCGCCCAGACCTTCCGGTGGTGCGGATGGGCCGGTGCGCCATTGGCAAATCCCGCGAACCGCCTGAAGGCACCCTGCGCCACGAACACCACCGTCGCAAACAGGAGCAGGAATGGCACGAGGTGGGAGAACACCTTCTCGCCGGAAAGCGTGAGCAGGATCGCCCCGATCAGGCCGCCCGCCAGGCTGGCCGGGGCAAACCGCCACAGCCAGCCGCGCACCGCCGCCAGCTGGCGCCGGTAGCCGACCATGCCTCCGGCCGTGCCGAACACGATGCCGACCGTGTTGGTGGCATTCGCGACCACCGCGGGCGTGCCCATCAGCAGCAGGGTGGGGAACGTGATCAGCGTTCCGCCCCCGGCCACCGCGTTGACGCCGCCGGCGGCCGCCGCGGCCGCCATCAGCGAAAGGATCTCACCCCAGGTCATACGGCAGCAACGGTGCGCACCTTCGGGTGGGAGGAAAAGGCGAAAACAGACCCCGTGGGCTCCGCCGGGCGCGCGGCGCAAATCCCGAACCCGCGGCGGTGGATGTTCTTGAAATTTCCCGGGTGAGGCGGATCCTCCTCGCGCCCGGGGGGAGATACGCCGATGTGAACCGCACCGAATCGAATCATGACGCCGTCCGCCCCGCGACCATCGACCGGATGCTGCTCGCCATCCTGGCGGTCGTGTGCCTGGCGCTCCAGATCGGGCTCGCCCTGCAGGCCTCCGGCGGCCGCCTGATGCGGCCGGAGGCGGACGGCTATTACCAGTACGCCACCGATGCCATCCTTTCCGGGCAGCTCCACCTGAAGATCGCGCCCCGCCCGGAACTGCTGAAACTGGCAAACCCCTATGACGGGGCGGAAAACCAGCCCTATCGGGAGATCGACCTGAGCCTGTATCGGGGACGCTACTATTTCTACTGGGGCTTGACGCCGGTGGTGCTGTTCTTTGCGCCGCTCAAACTCCTGACCGGCGAGTTCGCCAGCCAGGCCCTGGCCGCTGCGATCTTTGCCTTCGGCGCGCAAATGCTGATGGGATGGCTCGTCCTCGACTGCCGGCGCCGCTACTTTCCCCGCGCGGGAAACTGGCTCACCGCGCTCGCCCTGGGCTGCGTTGCGCTGGCTTCGTACCTGCCGCTGATGGCGACGAGCGACAACGTGTACAACGTGCCGATCGCCGCCGCGGCCTTCTGCGAGGCGCTGGCGTGGGTGTGCGTCTACCGGGCGCTGCACGCCGCGCGCGCTCCGATTGGATGGACCCTGGGGGCCGGACTGGCCCTCGGGTTCTGTCTGGGCTCGCGGCCCAACTACGTGCTTTGGCTCTGGGTGTTCGTTTTGCCGCTGGTGGTCCTGTGGGTGCGCCACCCCCGGCGACGATGGGTGCTGATGGCCGCCGCCATCGCGCCTCCCGGCCTGGCGGTTGCCGGCATGCTGATTCTCAACTGGGTCCGCTTCGGGCAACCGCTCGAGTTCGGGATGCGGTACCAATTGACCGGCCCGGCCCAGCCCGCCGTTCTATTCAGTTGGCGGCACATCCTGCCGAACCTCCTGGTCTACGGCTGGAATCCACCGCATCTGGGAGGCCTGTTTCCCTTTGTCACCACAACGGGCACCGGCCCGGTTGGGGTCTTCAGCGCGCTGCCGGTCGCTTTCGGAATTTGCGGATTACTGGCAATCGGCCGGGTGACGGCAATGAGAGTGACGGCCTGGCTGACGGCGCTCTGCGGGCTCGGGGGCCTGATCGGGACCTGTGCGTTTTTCGGCTGCGGGAGCCGCTACCAGGTGGATTATCTGCCGGCCATCGTCCTGGCCGGGTGCCTGGGAGTGCTGGCGCTGGCGGAACATCCGCCCCGGTTCGGAGCGCGGCTGCTCCGCGTCGGCCTGGGCGCGGTTCTGGTGTGGTCCTGCCTGGTCGGCGCGCTCCTGCAGATGCAGGCGTGGGGATCCAAAGACGGACGCCTCCGGCCGTTCGCCCGGATCTTTGACCGGCCGGCACTGTGGTATGCGCAGTTGACCGGGCGCACCTACGGACCGGTGTCGATCGAATTCGCACTTCCAAAGGACCGGCCGGGCGTCTTCGAGCCGCTCCTGTGCACCGGGTCGGCGGGCCGGGGCGGCGAGCTGGTTTTCATCGAATACCTCGGGCATCAGCGGGCGCGCTTCGGCTTCTTCCAAACCGGCACCACGCATTGGCTGTCGGCGCCGATCGCGCTGGACTACGCCCGCCCCCACCGGCTGGACATCGACCTCGGCTGCCTGCTGCCGCCCGGATCGGACCCGGTGTATTCCGGCTGCACCGCGGCGGAGCGGAAGGAAGCTCAGCAGATGGTGTCCGTGAAGCTGGACGGGCGGGAGGTCTACCGGACCGCGCTCGATTTCGGCTTGCGACACGACGGCCGCTTCACCGTCGGCCGGAATTTCCTCGGCCCCGGCG
>JBJKRV010000262.1:0-6107 GCA_046704465.1 Opitutaceae bacterium
GCGGACCGCCCGATGGTAATAATCGAGGCCGAGCACACCCAGATCCTGTCGAAAGGAGGGGTTGCGAACGTAGTCGCCGCGGCGGAAATGGAGCGCGGCGGACGGCCCGCTCCGAATCCGGCCGGCCATCTCCGTGACAGGGGGCAGAGGCGGGTAGCGGAAGCTAAACTGGCGGCGGAGCAGGTTGGCTGCCGGCGCGAAGAACTTCTCCGACTGCCACCAGCCCGAGATGACGGTCTCGTCGGGCAGGTCGAAGAATTCGGGGTAAAATTGGAAGGATCGAGCGTCGTGAAGGCGGCCGACGGGCGAGTGGGCGCGAACCCAGGCGTGCAGGCGCAGGGCACGCGCCAGGGTCAGCGCGCGACGTTCGGCAAAGCTCGGAGGCCGGCCCATGCGCCGATCGATCTCATCACGCGTGGCAAACTGTTCCTGGAGGTTGAAGCAGTGCAGTCCGTAGACGTTGTGGGCCTCGAAGTCGGCGTATTCCCGGAACCACGATACATCCAGCTTGAGAACCGTGCGACGGCGCTGGGCAAGGGCCAGCCCGGCGGCGTATTGGAACATCTGATTGCCGAGGCCCCCGTTGAGCGACGTGATGATCATGGGCGGAAATCGGGATCAGCCGGACAACGAGGGCTGGCCGACCGGGAAGTTGGGCTCATCCGGCTTTCCCGGCCTGGTCCAGCGGCCGGACGGTTGTCTTCATCGAATTGATCACCAGACCGTAGCCCGAAGTGGCGGCGCACGCGACCAACGGATCTTCGCCGGTCACCTCGAGCCGCAGGGCGGGAAATTGCTGAATCGATTTTCCGCCCTCGCTGAGGCCCAGCACCAAATCGTAGCTGTCCGCCGCCAGAGCCACGTAATCCTGCAGGAAGATCGCTTCGTAGCGTCCGGGATCGAGGTTGATGGCCGGGCTCCAGACGGTCTGGAGTCCGGTGCCTTCGCCGGTCGTGACCCCCAAGGCTATCACGAAGTCGCGAAGGGAACGGCCGGCGACAAAGTGCACCCGCAGCCGCCAGGGCTCGCCCACTCGGGCGACGACGAGCGGCTTGCCGTCGGGCTTCTCCAGCCACGCCGCGCTGACGTAGGCCTTGGCCTCCTGGTCGGGCGTTGGCGCCGGCATCCGGGCGGCCGGCAGCTCGTCGATGGCGTGGGTGTAGGTGTTGAGGACTTCGGCGGCGGCTCCGGCCGCGGCGATCCGGCCCCGATCGAGGAGCAGGGCCCGCGGACAGAGGCGCCGGACGACCGGGAGGTTGTGACTGACAAACAGAACCGTGCGGCCGGACGTTCCCGCGACATCCTGCAACTTGCCGACGCATTTCCGCTGAAAGGCGACGTCGCCGACCGAGAGGACCTCGTCCACGATCAGGATCTCCGGCTCGAGATGGGCCGCGACGGCGAAGGCGAGACGGACGTACATGCCGCTGGAGTAGCGCTTGACCGGAGTGTCGAGGAACTGCTCGACCTCGGCGAAGGCCACGATCTCGTCGAACTTCCGGCGGATTTCCTCCCGGCTCATGCCGAGGATCGCGCCGTTGAGGAAGATGTTCTCCCGGCCGCTGAGCTCGGGGTGGAACCCCGTGCCGACCTCGAGCAGCGACGCGACCCGGCCGCGGAGGGCGACGCGGCCGCGGGTTGGCTCCGTGATGCGCGAAAGAATCTTCAGCAGCGTGGACTTGCCGGCCCCGTTGCGCCCGATGATCCCCAGCACCTCGCCGCGGCGAACCTCGAAGGCGACGTCACGCAGCGCCCAGAATTCCTCGCGATCGGCCCGGCCGCCGGCATCGTGGCGCCGGACTCGGGACACCAGGCCGCGAACGCCCTGCACCATCGCATCGCGCAAGGTATCGTGGCGCAGTTGGTGCCCGATGAGGTAGCGCTTGGACAGGCCCTCCACCGCAATGACCGTGTCGGCGTTCATCAGATCACATCCGCGAAGCGGCGCTCGGTGCCGCGGAAATACCACAGGCCGGTGCCGAGGAGGATGGCGGCGACGACCAGCGACACGACGAGCCCGGGAAGATAGAAATCGCTGTTGCCTCCCAGCAGGCACCAGCGGAAGCCGTTGACGACGCCGGTCAACGGATTCAGCGCCAGCAGGTCGCGCCAGTTCGGCAGATAGTCCGTGCGGTAGCCAACCGGCGTCACAAAGAGCCCGATCTGGAGCAGAAACGGCGAGATGAAACGGAAGTCGCGGTACTTGACGGTGAGCGCGGTGATCCACAGCCCGGCGCCGAGCGCGATCAACAACGCGAGCACGATGAAAGCCGGCAGCAACAGCAGCCGCCAGGTCGGCAGCACGCCCGAGGCGAAAATGATCGGCAGGGCAAGCACGAGCAGGATCGCCATGTCGACGAGCGCCACCGCCAGCGAGGACAGCGGCACGATCAGGCGCGGGAAGTAGATCTTCGAGATCAGGTTCGCATTGCCGACCAGGCTGTTGCCGGAGCCGCTGAACGCCGACGAGAAGAGCTGCCACGGAAGCAGACCGGCGAGGACGAGCAGCGGATAGGGGACTCCGCCGCCGGGCATTTTGGCCAGCTTGCCGAAAACGAAGGTCAGCAGCACGGTCTGCACGGCGGGCTGGATCACCGCCCAGGAGATGCCCAGCACGGCCTGTTTGTAGCGGACCTTGACGTCGCGCCAGGCGAGGTAGCCGAGCAGTTCACGGAAGCGCCAGATGTCGCGCCAATAATGTCGGTCCGCCCGGCCGGCCTCGATGACCAGCGTCTCCACGGTCGCCGGCGGCGGTGTGGGGAGTGGGGTTGGGGCCGTCGGAGGCATGGTGGGGTCAGACGGCGAGGGCGGATTCAAGGCGGTCTTTGAACGCGGGGTAGCTGAACCGCGCGGCACGGGCCATGATCTTCGCGTGGTCCCAATCGCGACGCAATGCCCGGATGAGCGCCTCGGCGATCTGGTCATGCTCGCCATAATCGACCAGCAGGCCCGAATCGGTGTCGATCAGCTCCGGGACCGCGCCCGCACGGGCTCCCAGGCACGGCTTTCCAAATGCCATGGCCTCGAGGTAGGCGATGCCGAATCCCTCGTTCCGGCTGGGCAGGGCGAACAACGCACAGTCCCGATACGCGGCGCGCAAGGCCTCGTCGTCGATTCGGCCGGAGAATTCCACGGCCTCGGTCACGCCCAGGCCGGCCGCCAGTCCGCGCAATCGCGGCAGGTCGGCTCCCTGTCCCACCACGCGAAGCCGGGCGTCAGGCAGCTGCTTTCGGACCGCGGGCAGGGCCTCGATCAGGTGGTCCACGCCCTTGTAGTTCTCCCGCTGGTCGAGCCGGGCGACGGTCAGGATCACTGAATCGTCCGGCCCGGCGGCGGAGCCTTCCCCGGGAGCGGAGAACTGCGGGTCCAGCGCGTTGGGCAGGACGACGAAACGCGCCTCCGGCAGTCCGCTCTGCCGGCGCATCTCGCGCCGGGTGTAATCGCTCACGCAAAAGATCCGGCGGGCGCCGCGCAGGGCGATACGCTCGATCCGGGTGTAGGGCCGCCACACTTCGATCCCGTGGGCCACCAGAAAGTAATCCAGCCGCGGGTGGAGTGTCCGGGCGAGGCGCGCGACCGCGAGCTGCCCGAGGTGGCCGCAGATCAGACGGTCGGCGCCCACGACGGACGCCAGCGTCCGTCGGACAAAGACCCCTTTCCGGCGGGCGCAGGCGTGACGGTGAGTCAGGCGCTGGTTGGCGTAGAGCCGCAGGAGGGACTCGGGGAACTCGCGGTCGTTCAGGGACACCAGGCGGACTTCGCCACCGGCCGGCGCCATATCGCACAGCGCCTTCAGGTAGAGTCGGAGGATGCGCTGGATGCCGCCGTCGGCGGCGAACAATTCGGGGCACAGGAGCACCGTCGTCATCGGACCGCGCGGCGGTTCAAAAAGGCCACGAGAACCGCCAGACTCCAGACCCGCGACCAGGCGCGGTCGTCATGTCCGGATTCGAACTCCCTCCAGAAGGTCTGGACGGCGGAAGCCTCGAGCAGGCCGGTTCGCGACACCGACGACGGGGCGAGCGTATCCTCGACGAACGGCTTCAGCTCGCGGCGCAGCCAGACGGCGAAGGGCAGGGTGAAGCCGCGCTTCGGCCGTTGCCGGATCGCGGCCGGCAGCACCGGCTCCAGCGCGGCCGCCAGGGCCGCCTTGACCGGGCCTCCCGCCTTGAAGCGCGCCGGCTGGGCCCAGAGCCAGGAGACAAAGGGACCGTCGATGAACGGCACACGCAATTCGAGGCTGTGGGCCATGCTCATGACGTCGCTGTCCCGCAACAGCACGTCGGCCATGTAGGTGCGCAACTCCCAGGCGCTGATGATCTGAAAGGCGTCGGCGCCTCCCACCTCGGCGGGCAGATCGGCAAGCCGCGGGTGATGCGGGGAGGCCGCCACCGTCGCCCTCACGTCGGCGTGAAGCAGCGACCGGCCGAGGTCGGCGGAGAAGACCCGGCGTTGCAGCGAGCACAAGCCGTGCAGGTCGTGTGCATGGCCGAGGAAGTCACCCAGCTTCCGCCGCCGGACCCCGCCACGCGTCAGCCCGCGCGCCGCGGCGCGGCGCCACGACGCGGGCAGAGCGTTCCAGAAGGGAAGCATCCGGGCGAGTCGGGGCAGGTCGCGAAATGACGGATAGCCCCCAAAGAGTTCGTCGCCGCCCAGGCCCGAGAGGGCAACGCTTACGCCGCCATCATGCGCCGCCTGGCTGGCGTAATAGGTGTTGACCCCGTCACCGGTCGGCTGGTCGAGACTGTCCAGCACGCGGTCGAGATCGGTCGCCACCCTGCGGCCGGTGAGGAGCAACGGGTGGTGCTCCGTGCCCAGGGCTTCGGCGGCGAGGCGGGCCGGTTCCGCCTCGGAAAAGGATTGCTCCTCGAACACGATCGAGAAGGTCTTGAGGCGGGAAGCCCCGGCGCGGGTCATCAGGGCGACAATACCCGCGGAATCGAGCCCGCCGGACAGGAACGCGCCGACCGGCACGTCCGCGATCCGGTGAGCCTGCACCGTGTCGTCCAGCCGCGCGCAGAGCTCGTGTCGGAAATCCTCCTCCGATCGACACGGTGCGGCGGCGGCCGCGGAGCTTGGGAAGCGCCACCAGGTCCTCAGTTCGCTCCGGCCGCCGGCATATCGCAGGCATTCCCCCGGACGCAGCGAGTACACCCCGCTGTAGATCGTGCCCGGAGCCGGCACGGAAAAATAGGCGAGGTAATCGGCCACCCGGCGGGGGTCGATCCGTCGCTCCGCGAGCCCTCCCGCCAGGAGGGCATTGATCTCCGAGGCGAAGGCGAAACGCCCCGCCGCCTCGTCGAGGCGGTAGTACAGCGGCTTGATGCCGAAGGCGTCCCGCGCGAGAAACAGCGATTGTTCCGCCTCATCCCACACGGCAAATGCGAACATGCCGCGGAGCCGCGGCAGACAGGACTCGCCCCAACGGGCGAAGGCGGCGAGCAGCACTTCGGTGTCGCATCGGGTGGCGAAGGGATAGCCGCCGGCCGCCAGCTCGTCGCGCAACGGGCGGTGGTTGTAGATGCAGCCGTTGAACACGAGGTGAAAGCGCCCGCACGCGCTGGTCATGGGCTGGTGCCCGCCAGCCGGGTCGATGATGGCCAGCCGGCGCATGCCAAGCGTCGCCGGACCGCGGCTGATCTCGCCGCCGTCATCCGGTCCCCGGTGCCGCATCGCCTCGCACATCCGACGCACCGCCAAAGTCCGTGGTTCGGCAGAGTCGTTCCGACCAACCAAACCAGCGATGCCACACATGCGCGGTCGTCAAAGAAGGCTTCGCCTCGTCACTTCCGCCGGAAGCAACCTGCGGGTGCGCGATATCGAGGGTAAACAGAAACCACCGAAGGGGTGGGCTTGGACGGGCGCCTCCGTCTTGCCCAAGCCATAGACTGGACGCAACTTTTGCAGGTGACGAGCCGGTTTTGCGGTTCGTTCATGCGCAGATCGAACGGGCAACCTCGCGGGCCTGGTCGGGTGACGTGAGCGTTTCTACCAGCAGGAGGCCGAAATCCAACGCCGTGCCGGCGCCCCGTGAAGTGAGAATGTTGCCGTCCACCACCACGCGCTCGTCGGCGAGGATGCGCGTCAATTCACCGGCGACCGAGAAG
>JBJKRV010000263.1:0-3198 GCA_046704465.1 Opitutaceae bacterium
GAGGGGCTCGCGCTGCCCCGGGAGGAGGACGAATTTGCCCTCACCTGGTACAATACCAATACCTGCTGGGTGGACATCGACCGGCTGCTCGCGCTCTTCGGCCTCGACCGGAGTCAACTGGCTGACGCGGATCGCACGGCGGCCGCGGTTCGTGCCATGGCCGCCAGAATGCCCACCTATGTGACCCACAAGGAGGTGAAGAAGCGGTGGGGCGAGGGCCAGGAAGATGTGTTTCCGGTGGCCCAGTTTGAGAAGCTCTGGGGTGACATGACGGCGCTGTCCGAGTGCGGCAATGCGTTCGCCGTCGTGCCGCGCGCCCGCGGCCTGCAGCTCAAGGACCAGGCCCAGCTCGACATCTGGCAGCGCGACGGCTCCGCCGCATACATCGAATCGCTCGGCGAGTGGGAATGAGCGCGGACGGTCCGCCCGCGACGATCATGCGGGCCGGCGGCCCGCGCCCCTGAGGCATGTCTTCGGCTTGTTTTCCGGCGCGGCACAACTCGTCACACTATCGCCCCGCGCCGGCCAATCCGACCACCTCATCGCGGCGCCGCCGTTTGGCGACGTTACTTGACGATGAGTTCGCCGCGCATCCCCGCCATCGAGTGTCCCGAGCAGGAGCAGATATAGGGGTAGTGGCCCGGCTTGGCCGGAGCGTCGAACGTCACCTCCCCCACCTCCTTGGGGCCCAGCAGCGGGATCGAAGCGATCACTTCGTTCGAAAGGGACTTGGGCATGTAGCCTTCGGCCTGCGCGCTGAGCGCCCTCACGGCATAGGCCGTCGCATCGGACCCGGCTTTCAGCAATACCCAGTCATGGCCCATGGTGGCCTTTGGCAGGGTCCCCTCGTTGTGGAGCACGATATGGAGCTTTTGGCCGGGGCTGGCCACGATCTCGGTGACGCGGAAATTGATCGAATTGTCGGGCTCTGTCAGGACGGTCTTTTCGGGCGCGGCGGCCCGGGCAACGGGCACAACGTACGCCGCAAATGCGGCCAGGATGACGATCGATAGTTGGATTCTTTTCATGGTAAAAATGCTTTTGCGGCCATGGATGCTCCGGGGTCGGGCGCCCGACGCGTGTCTATCCGGGCCCCACTCCCGCCGGGAACGGCCCGGACCGCATCGCCGACCAGCTCCTTTGAGCGGCCCAAGGCGAGCCGAGAGCTGATGATCGACGGAGTGGTGCGGCTGATCCTCATGTGCGCACCCCCATTGAGCCAGAAGTGCGCGTTCTACGCTTAGCAATCGTTGCTAATAGCTGCGCATTTCTTGGCGTCCGGATGTCCTGGCTGCGGAAGGCGGCAAGTGGCGCCGATTCACCGACGTGGACTGAGCGGGCGAGGCGGGCAGGCCATCGGCATCGACTCCGGCCTCGACCGGAAGTCTTGAGAATTCGGCCAGACGATGCACTCCAAGTCAGGTCAACGGCTATCGAAGAACAGACCGTGACGGGTACTCGAACTCCCCTGCCCCAAGACAACGCAACTTCCGCCCATCCTCGCCGCGAGTTTGTCGGCCATAACAGGGGCCATCATTGAGAGCTACCATGAGAGGCGCGGGAAAGCCAGGAGGCATGAGACCATCATCACCAACAACATGCCCGGGATCGAAGTCAAGTGGGCTTTGCCCACTTGACGCCTCAGCCCACGCAAGGCACAGTACCTCCATGGAAGCCGCAATCATCAAGGACCCAGACTTTCAACTGATTAGCGAGTTCGCCCAGCCGGACGCCAAGAAGCGCCTGTCTTTGGGAGAGGCGCTGCTGGGCAAGGAGGCTTTCAATATTTACCGTAATGCTCTCGGCCAGATCGTGCTCGACCCGGTGCGCGTGGTCCCGGCTAGCGAAGCCTGGCTCTTCGCCAACCCAGCGGCGCTGGCCAGCGTGACGCAAGGGTTGAAGGAATCGGCCGAAGGCAAGCACATCTACCGTGGTTCATTTGCGCGCCGTGCGACCGCTGCCGACTGAAGTCCGGTGAAGCGAAAGCTCAAATTCACCCCGACGGCGGATAGACAGCTTACGGCGCTTGAAAGGGATCCTGCAAAAGCGGGCCTACGGAAGCAGGTTCTCAAGGCCTTGGGCTTTCTGGAGATTAATCCCGCACACCCCGGCCTGAGTACCCACGAATTCAGGTCCCTCTCGGACGCCATCGGTGTGAAGGTCTTCGAAGCGTACGCGCAGAACCAGACGCCCGGTGCCTACCGGATTTTCTGGCACTACGGCCCCGACGAGATGAAAGGCAAGAAGCGCACGCCCATAATCACGGTCGTCGCTATCACTCCGCATCCCTGATCGGATTTCGGCCCAGCCGATGCCGTAACTCTCTTGAGCCCGATGGCTGAGCCAGCGATGCCGAAATCCGGCAGCTCAGTGCCTGGGCTCACGCCGAGAAAGTGTGGAAGATGCGGGCCAGTCTTCGGCAACGTGGCGAGGATGTCACCGGACCGACGCTGATTTGTCACCCGGGACGGGCACGATGCTTGCGCATGCAACCCGGCGTCGTCTGACGCGATGAAGCTCGCCATCGTCACCGAGACCTTTCCTCCGGAAGTAAACGGTGTGGCGATGACCTTCGGCGTCATCGCCCGAGAACTGGGCCTCCGAGGGCATGCCGTGACGGTTTACCGGCCCTGGCGCCCGGATCTGGCGGGCGACCGGCACCACCCGGAATATCGCGAAGCCCCGTTGCCGGGCCTGCCGATCCCCGGGTATCCGCAATTGCGATTCGGCCTGCCGGCTTGGCGCCGATTGCGCCGGCTCTGGCGCCGAGACCGCCCGGACCTGGTGCACGTCGTCACCGAGGGTCCGCTGGGGGCCTCGGCCATCACCACAGCACGCGACCTTCGACTGCCGGTCACCTCGAGCTTCCACACCAATTTTCACGCCTACGCCCGGCATTACCGGCTCTCACCTTTGCACCGGCTCGCCCTGGCATGGCTGCGTCATGTGCACAACCGCACGCGCCGGACTTTCGTGCCGACCGGCGAACTGCGGCGAAAACTGGAAGATGAGGGCTATCCCCGGCTGGGGGTCCTTTCCCGCGGTGTGGACCTCCGACATTTTTCGCCGGACCGCCGCTCGCCGTCGTTGCGGGCGAGTTGGGGAGCCGCCGGCGACGATCCCGTGGTGTTGCACGTCGGACGGATGGCGCCGGAGAAGAACTATCCCCTGCTCTTTCGCATCTACGCCGCCATGCGC
>JBJKRV010000264.1:0-4133 GCA_046704465.1 Opitutaceae bacterium
TCGCCAAGGCCGCAACCTCAAACGCCTGATTTCCATCCATGGCCCTCGGCAAGGTTCAACAGCAGATCGTCGCGAAGTTGGAGGACATGGACCGCCTCACGCCCGAGCAGGAGGAGGCGATCCTCGCCACCCCCGGCGACCTCACCGGCGACGCCTTGGACAAGCTGCTGCAGGACGACTACAGGATCACCGATTTCCAGTTGTTGGTCGCCAAGGCGCGGGCGCACGGCCTGAGCCCCTTCAACATCCAGCGGTATCAGGTCGGTCCGACGACCTTCGAACGCATTCCGCAGGAGTTCTGCCAGCAGAACCTGGTGATCCCGGTGGGACAGGTGGGCAACTACCTGCTCATCGCGTTTGCCAATCCGTTCGAGGTCGCCGTCTCGACCAAGATCCAGGAGATGACCGGCAAGAAGGTCGTCCGCCTGCTGAGCCGCGAGCGCGACATCCGCGACAAGTTCAGCAAGAGCCAGCAGGTGGAGGTGCAGTTTACCGATGTCGTCGAGAAGATCGGGATCGAGTTCGGGACGGCGGAGGACATCAAGGAGGAGGATCTGTCCAACGAGGAGTCCGGGCCGATCATCGACCTCGCCAACCGGAACATCGAGGACGCGTACTTCTCGGGCACGAGCGACATTCACATCGAGCCGTGGGAAAAGGAGCTCGTGGTCCGGTACCGGATCGACGGCGTCTGCCAGGAGAAGCTGCGGCTGCCGATCAAGGTGGCGGGAGCGCTGGTCGCGCGCCTGAAGATCATGAGCAATCTCGACATTGCGGAGCGCCGTCTGCCGCAGGACGGGCGCATCATCTTCAAGCAGTACACCAAGAAGAGCATCGACATCGACCTGCGCGTCTCCACGGCGCCGCTCAACCACGGGGAGGGCGTGGTGCTGCGCATCCTGGACAAGCAAAAAAGCACGCTGCCGCTCACCATGCTGGGCTTCACGGAGGACAACCTGAAGATCTACCGCAAGGTCATCCGGCAGCCGTACGGCATGATTCTGCATTGCGGACCGACCGGCTCGGGCAAATCGATGACGCTCTATTCGGCGCTCAACGAGATCAGCTCGTCCGAGATGGTCATCCGCACGGCCGAGGACCCGATCGAGTACACGCTGGCCGGCATCAACCAGATGCAGATGCACCGGCAGATCGGGCTCACGTTCTCGACGGCGTTGCGCGCCTTTCTGCGGCAGGACCCCGACGTCATTCTGGTGGGCGAAATCCGCGACCGCGAAACCGCGGAAACGAGTGTCGAGGCGGCGCTGACCGGCCACCTGTTGTTGAGCACGATGCACACGAACGACGCCCCGAGTGCGGTGGCGCGGTTGGTGGACATGGGCATCGAGCGGTTCATGATCTCCGCCTCGCTGCTCTGCGTCTGTGCCCAGCGCCTCATGCGCCGCGTGTGCAAGAGCTGCCGCCAGCCGGTGGAGCCGGAAGGGCGTGAGAAGGAGCTGATCGAGCGCGCCCTGAATTGGAGCGGGCCCATCTTCAAGCACAACCCCAAGGGCTGCAATCGCTGCAACCACTCCGGCTACAAGGGGCGGATCGGCATTCATGAGCTCATGGTGATCAGCGAGGAACTGATCGACGGCATCAACAAGGGCGTGGAGACCGTCGAGCTGAAGAAGATCGCCGTGCGACAGGGCATGAGGACCCTTCACCAGGACAGCATGATCAAGGTGAAGGACGGCATCTCGACGTTCGAGGAAGCCCTGGCGACCGTCCCGCCGGATTTGTGAGGCGGCGCTACCGGCCGGCGGCCCGCGCGAGCACGTGCCGCAGGTACACGGCGCGGCCGTCGCGAAGCTGGCGGTAGGTGTTGCTTTCGGTGGTGCTGGCAAACCCGCGGGCCAGCGACCGCAGCGGCGCGGGGACGTCGTGCTCGATCGCGGTGATCCGGCGCGCCGAATCGGCCTCGACGGCGGCGCAGACGTCCGCGGTGAGGTCTTCCGTCGCGACCACCGCAAACTGCGAGGCGGCGAGGGCGGCCTCGAACAGCCGGAGCGCGTGGGCCGAATCGGGTCTCAGGTAAAAGAAATCGGCCAGCAGGAGCCGCCCGCCGGGACGCAGGACCCGCGCCGCCTCGCGCAAGAAGGCGGGCTTGTCGCGGAGGCAGTGGCTGAGTTCGACGGCCAGCATCACATCGAAGCTGCGCGCCGGAAAGGGCAGGGCGGTGGCGCGGGCGGTGACAAATTCCAGCCCGGGCGCGGCAAACCGCTTCCGGCACCAGCGTGTGACCGGCGCGGCGTAGTCCGCCGCCACCACCCGCCGGGGTGCGTGGAAGCGGTGGAGAAAGCGCGCGCCGCCTCCGCGCCCGCTGCCAACCTCCAGCACGTCGCGATCCGTGAGGGGCGTCCCGGCCACCACCCGGGCGTAGAGTTCGAATCCGAGCCGTTCGTTCTCCCACTCCGCCGGCAGGTCCCGTAGCGGCTCGCCGGCGGGCAGGCAGCCGCAGTTCATCAGCCGCCATTCCGTCCGGCGGCGGAACGCCAGGCCCAGCAGGCTGTAGAGCCACTGCCGGAAGCGCGGACGCCGCCAGAGGACGGTGAAGGTCCGTTGCAGGGGAGATTTCAAAGGAAGATGCCGCCGCCCAGCAGGCGCTCGCCGTCGTGGATGCACCCGGGATGGTCGAACACGGTCTGTCCGCCGTTTCTCCTGAGGCAGCCGCCGGCGTCAGGATCGACGAGATCCACCCGGCTGACGCGATGGTCCGCCCCGGTGGCAAAATCTTCGAACTGCTGCCGAACGGCGGCCGTGTATCCAGTCGTTCTCGGGCTTCTGAGGATCGTGGTGATTTTCAAGACGGCGCCTGCAAAGGGTGCGTCGGCGCGGTTGGATTTGGCGATGGCGGCTGGAAGGGATGGCCCGGCGGTTGCCACGCGGCTGGACGGTGAGGAAAGGGCGGCGCGCAATGAACGTCAACCCCGGTCGGCTACCGGCTTATCGCATGAAGTAGCGCGGGTACTAGAACGGCAGGCCTCGGGCTTCGGTGAACTTTCGCTCCCGGAGGAGCGACGGTTGGGATAGAAGCACATCCGCGCCCGCCGGCCGAGGTGCCCGATGGATCCAGCGACCAGAGAATTGGAGAACCTGTATGGACAGATGGGACCAGCGCTTCTGGCGTATTTCCGCCAGCATCGGATTCTGGCCGGAACGGCCGAGGATCTGTTGCAGGACACCTTTGTCCGCGCCTGGCGGAACTTCGGGCGGCTGCAGGCTTCGATCACGCCCCGGGCCTACCTGTTCGGCATCGCCCGCAACGTCGGTCGCGACGCCCTTCGAAAGTACCGACCCATGCAGGAGCTCGTGGATGAGCCGGCCGCGGCGCCCGCGATCGAGGACGGGCGCCTCGAGCCGATGCGGGCGGCGATCGCCAGGCTTCCACCCAGCCATCGCGAGCCCCTGTTGCTCAAGCTCCAACAGGAACTCACGTATGTGGAGATTGCGGAAGTATTGGAGATCCCCGTGGGCACGGTTCGCTCGCGCCTGCATCACGCCGTCGCCCAGCTCAAGCTCGCGCTGAATTCAACCCCGCACCCTGAGACCCGAGACCCATGAAACCAGAAACCCTCGACGCGCTGCTGATCGACCGCTCTTTGGGCGAACTGTCCCCGGAGGTCGAGGAACTCCTTCTCGCCTATCTCGAGGCCGATCCAGCGGCGGCCGGACGGCAGACAGGACTCGACGCCACGCTGCGGACCGCCCGTGAGTCGGTCGCACTGAAACTTGACCGCCCGAGGCGGACGACGCCGTTTGCCGAACTCAGCCAAGGGCGCCCGTGGAGACCGAGGGTTCGCATCGCGTGGCCGGAGATCCTCCGGCTGGCGGCCGGTCTCGCCGCAGGGATCGTGCTTGGCTGGCAGATCACCCGCGGCCCGGGCGCGCCGAAGCCGGAATCTTCGACGGCACTTCACGCCGTCGCGGCCTTGGGAGAGTCGAAGCCTTCACCGGCGGGCTTTTGGTCGGTGACGCGAGCACTGGCGCAGACGGACGGACGGGCCGCTCGCCGGCAGGACCGCGGGCCGGCCGGCAGCCCGCTTTGGCGGAGGCCCGGAAAATGATGACCTGCTGACCGGAGGTTGACTCATGCAAAAGAACACGCACGCAAGATTGGGCCGGACCGGGCC
>JBJKRV010000265.1:0-2703 GCA_046704465.1 Opitutaceae bacterium
TTCTGAGCTTGCCTTAACTTGCAAACGTTTGCATCTCCCCTCTCACACTCACCCCGTCCTTGTCGCCCCTTTTTCCACCCGGCGGCCGGACTGCGCGCCACGCCGCCGCTCCCGCCCGGCCGATCCACCGCACCCACCGTCCGGTCTGACCCGCGACGCGCATGACGACACACCAACATCACGTCACCGCGGCGGCGGACCGGATCCCGCGATCCCAGAAAGTCGCCTACGGTCTGGGCGCGATCGTGACCATCGTGGCGGTCAACTCGGTGATGGAGCTCACCGGCCTGGTCTACATCGTCGGGCTGGGCATCAGCGCCGTGTGGATCGGCTACGCCCAGGCCTTCCCCCGGCTGTGGGACGCATTCATCGACCCTTTTATCGGCAACCTGTCCGACAACTGGCGGTCGCGCTTCGGCCGCCGCATCCCCTTCCTCGTCCTCGGCGGCATCCTCGTGGGCGTCGCCTTCGCGTTGCTATGGACGGTGCCGCGCGACTGGAGCAAGGCCGGCATGTTCGCCTACTTCGTCGTCGTCTCGGTGCTCTTCTACTCGGTCGTGCCCATCTACGCGATCCCCCACGGAGCCCTGGGCATGGAGATGACCAATGACTACCACGAGAAGACGCGCCTCTTCGCCTACGCCAGCTTCATCGGCAACGTCGGCGCCTTCCTCCTGCCCTGGCTCTACTTCCTGGCCAATCTGCCGATCTTCAAGGGCGACTCCGTCGCCGGCGTCAAGTGGGTGTGCTTCGGCATGAGCCTGCTGCTCATCGTCTCCGCCCTCACCTGCGCCGCCGTTTGCCGCGAACCCAAGCTGCGGCAGACGCACGCCCAGGAAAAGGTCCGGGTCTGGAGCAGCTTCAAGACCGCCTATCGCAACCGGACCTTCGTCCGGTTGGTGATCGTGTTCGTGCTGCTGATCGTCGGCTTCCAGCTCGTCATGGGGTTCAGCAACTTTGTCAGCATCTTCTACCTCTATGGCGGCGCCAAGGCGCCGGCCTCGGAGCTGATGGGCTGGAATGGCACCCTCTGGTCGGCCACCGCCATCGTGGGCGTGGCGCCGATGACCTGGCTTTCGGCCCGTTTTGGCAAACGGGCCACGGTGATCTTCGCGCTCGCGGTCATCAGCGTCGGCCAACTGCTCAAGATCGTCTGCTATAGCCCGACTTATCCCTACCTCACGTTCATTCCCACCGTCTTCGTTTCGCTGGGCATGGTCTTCAGCTTCTCGCTGGTGAATGCCATGATCGCCGACATCTGCGACGAGGACGAGGTCCGGACCGGCATCCGCCGCGAGGGCATCTATTTCGCGGTGTACAACTGGTGGTGGAAGACCGCCGTGGCCATCGCCTCCGTCGTCAGCGGCTACCTCCTCAACCTCACGCGGTTCGACGCCGGCGCCGCCGCGCAGAGCCACGCCACCATGTTCTGGGTGCGGTTCTGGGAGATCGGCCTGCCGCCCTGCCTCTGCCTGATCGGCATCGCCCTGCTGCGGAAGTACCCGCTGACCGAGGAACGCGCCTACGAGATCAAGGCGATCCTCGAGCAGAAAAAGAAACAGTCTCTTGCCGGGCCGGCGATGGAAGCGGGCGCCTAGGCAGGCAGCCGGGCGATCAGCAGACCGCTCACCCGTTCCGCCGCCGCGTCCACGTCGTAGTCGACGCCCGGCGGCAGCACCTTGGTCGTGTCGTTGCGGAAGGCGCGGTTGGCCACCTTCTCCCGCAGGCTGGCGGCGTACTCGCGCCGGCGAACCCGCACGCCCTCGCGGCGCAGGTAGGTTCGGAGGGCGTCCGTCACCCGCTGCGGATCCAGCAGCGGACCCGCCCCCCGGGCCAGCGCCTCGCCATGCCGCACGCAGGCCCGGTCGAGATCGTACAGGTCGCGTCCCTGATTGCGCTGGAGCAGCGCCCGCATCTTGGTCCCCAGCATCTCGTCCAGATCGAAGGATCTCAGCGTCACCGCGGCGGCGTCTGGTCCCGGCAGCGGCGGCGCGAACGGGAGTCCGGTCAGCGGGTAACACGGCTGCCGCTCGTTGCAGTTCAGCTCGATCTTGATCTTCATCTCATCGGGCGGGCTGACCGTCGGCCGGTAGGTGTAGACCAGGCGCCGGATCTTGGACGGACGCGCGAGATTCCGCATGGCGACGCGCATGGACGTCAGCGCGCGGCTCGCCGGCTGTCCCAGCAGCGGATCCAGCACCCGGACCAGCGCGCGCTCCACGTGGAGCGGGGGGCGGTCGCCCACCAGCACCAGGTCGATGTCCTCCGAATAGCGCGACGCCGGCGCCAGGTGCAGCTTGTGGAGCGCCGTGCCGCCGCGCATGGCCACCTGGGCGGAAAGAAAAGGGTCGCGGAAGATGGCGACCATGGCGCGGGTCAACAGCAGATCCTGTTCGACCTGGGCGTCGGTCGCCCACGCCGCCTCGCGCCGCCAGGCGATGATCTCCGCGCGGGGTCTCACAGGCCGACCTCCACCGTGGCGTTGACCCACAGACGCCAGCGCTCGTTTCGTGGCGCTCCCTTCACCGGCGCCGCGGGGTCGAGCGGCCGCATCCGCGGGCGACGCCCGGCCACCCACCGCGCCAGCGGCCCGGTCAGCCGTCCGCCGCCCCTCGCTTCCAAGTGAAACCGGAGGCGCTGGGCGTCCGCCGAGCCGGCGTCTCCGGTCGGGGCCGGCGGCAACTACCGGGGACGGATGAGGGG
>JBJKRV010000266.1:0-5501 GCA_046704465.1 Opitutaceae bacterium
ACCACTGCGACTTGAATTGATAGGCCCCCGACTCGATGGCGTAGACCATGCGATCGCCGTCGCGCCGCAGGAACTTCACGCCCGGGCTGCGTTCCGCCGGCTGGTCGTCCACCGTAACGGCGGTCCCCGTGCGGGCCGGGAGGTACACCGTGGCGGTCGTGTTGGTCGGGATGGAGGCCCGCAGGACAAAGTGGCCGTCGTTGTGCGTCCAATGCACCCAGATCGGTCCGTGGATCGAATGATACGTCGCCTCCACCCATTTCAGGTCACCGACCGGCTGCGGCTGCAGGATGATCTTCGCGAATCCCGGGCCCGCCGGGTCTCCGGCGATCCCGGCGAGGTCCTTGTAGAACCACTCGATGATCTGTCCGAGCATGAAGTGGTCCCACGAGGCACTGCGGTTCGCATCCCAGGATTCGGTCATGCTCGTCGCGCCTTGCTTCAGGATGTACCCGTAGCCGGGCCGCCGGTCCTGGTTGATCATCCGGTAGACGAGGTCGGACCGGCCGCCCTCGGCCAGCGCCTCCAGCAGATAGCGATAGCCGACGTCGCCGGTCGTCATCTCGTCGCCGTTCTGCTCGAGGTTGCGGACCAGCGTCGCGAACACGGCGGGACGGTCCTGCGGCTCGACGATTCCCATCACCAGCGGCAGGGCCTGCGCGCACTGCGAACCCGTGGCGTAGCTGCCGGTCTTGCGGTGGAAGAAGTGCCGGTTGTAGCTCGCCCGGATCCGCGCCGCCAGGGCGGCGAAGGTCTTCGCGTCCTCCGCATGGCCGAGCAACGCCGCGATCTTCGCCAGAGTCGACGCGTCCTCGTAGTAGAACGCGGTGGCCGTGACCGGCGCCGGGGTGAGCTGGGCCGGGCCCGGTTTCCTCGGTCCGAGATCGTACCAGTCGCCCAGCCCCTCGGACACGATTTCGTAATGGGCCCGGGTGCCGAGGTAGCGCAGGTAACGCACCATCTGCCCGTAGTGGTCGCGCAGCAGCTGCACATCGCCGTAGAATTGGTACTGCTGCCACGGCACGAGGATGAAGGCGGCGCCCCACTCCGCCGCGGCGCGGAAGGCGCCGCGGAAACGGGTGTATTCCGGAGCGATGTTGGGCACCAGGCCCTCGGCCGTCTGCGCGTCGGCCATGTCGTGCATGACCTTGGTGAAGATCCGGCTGTCATCGAACTCGTACCGGAGCGACGGGCCGTTGAGGTGGTCCTGCTCCAGCCAGCCGAGCTTTTCGCGGTGCGGACAGTCGGTGAAGATCGAGACCGTGTTCGCCTCCTGGGCCCAGCGCACGAGCAGCCGGATGCGGTTGAGCAGCTCGTTGGAGGTGCGGAATTCGCCGGCCGGCGTCACGTCGGCATGCACCATCAGGCCCTCCAGCGAATCGAGGTGCGGGAGCAGCGCGGGATTGGCCGGCGGCGGCGCTCCGGCCTTGCCGCCGGGCGGGATCAGGTCCGCCTGCAGATACCGGCAGCCGATGTAGCAGAAGCGGGGCGTCCAGGTTTCCTCGCCGCCGGTCGCCTTGGTGTACTGCCACCACGCGCTGCCGCGGCCGTAGCCTCCCATGGTCGAGCGGTTGACCGTGCCGTCGGGGTTGACCACCTCGCCCGGCGTCAGGCGCACGGTGCTGCCGGCGGGGCCGCTCACCCGGATCCGCGGCAGATACGAGGTGTTCTGCCCGAGGTCGTAGACGATCAGGTTCGCGGCCAGGCGCTTGACCGCCACCGGCCGGCGCACCGCGATGACCCGGATCGGGTCGCCCCCGACGCTCAGGCCGCGCAGGGCGCCGGGCACGCGAATCACCGGCACCGCGCGCAGCCACCGGCGGTCGTCGAATCCCGGCCGGTCCCAGCCGGGCTGGGCCCGTTGCGCGTCGTAATCCTCGCCGCTGTAGATGTTGCCCAGGGTGATCGGTCCGGCATGCGTGCGCCACGTGTCGTCCGTGCCGACGTACTGGACGCTGCCGTCCGCGTACTCGAGCCGCAGGCTCAGGATCGCGCGGAGCGGCCCGAAGAAGTCGGTGAGTTTCACGAACCGGTTGCGGCGCACGACCGAGTAGATGCCGTTGCCGAGAAAGATGCCCACCGCGTTGCGGCCCGGGCGCAGCATGCCCGTCACGTCATAGGTGTTGTACAGGTCGGTCTTGTTGTAGTCCGTCCACCCGGGCGTGAGCAGGTCGTCGCCGACCCTGGCCCCGTCGAAGCTCAGTTCGTATTGGCCGAGCCCGGAGACGCAGACGATCGCCCGCCGCAGGCCGGGCTTCACGTCGAACTCGTGCCGCAGCAGGAGCGACTCGGTGGCGCCGGGCGCGGCAATCCAGATCCCCTTCCAGTCGGCGGGCGCGAGCAGGCCCATGGTCCACGTCGCGGGAGCGCTCCACGCCGAGGGATGCCCCGCCTGATCCCAGCTCCGCACCTTCCAGAACACCGGCTGCAGGGAGGCCAGCGCCTTGCCCGCATACGGGATCTGCACCGTCTGGCCGGTGGCCACGCGACCGCTGTCCCAAAGATCGCCGCGATCCTGCGCGAGGCCGGATGCGGTCGACGCCACCAGCACCTGCCAGGCGGATTGGCGCTCCCCGCGTGCTCCCGGGGAAAGTTCCCAGAAGAGCCGCGGGTGCGGCAGGTCGACGCCCAGCGGATTGACCGCATATTCGCATCGCAGGTTGACCGGATGGGGGACCGGGGCGGCGAAGACGGCGGTCGCCGCCAGCAAAAAACCCAGCGCCGTCAGGCAGGGCAACGGGGAGGTTTTCATCGCAGGGCTTCGGGGTTGAGCACGACGTATTTGATGTGCTGCCGGTTCCACGTGTAGACGATCCGGACCAGGCCGTCCGCGGTCTGGATCACGGAGGGATACGCGTAGCCGCTCGGCATCGGTTTGGACTCCAGGGTCAGGACGTGGCGCCAGGTCACGCCGTCATTCGACAACGCCACATCGAGCGGGTAGCGCGGGCCCTTGGTCGGCCGGCTGGGCGGCGGGGCCGAGTTGTTGTAGACGAGCAACAGGCGGCCGTCGGCCAGGGTCACGGCGTCGATGCCGGAATTCGGGTTGGGAAGCTTGGTCGGTTCGAGGGGACTCCAGTGCCGGCCCTCGTCGTGCGACCGGGTGACAGCGATGACGCCGTTGCGGGTGCGGCACAGCGCCTCAAGCGTGCCGTCGCGCAGGAACAGAATGGTCGGCTGGATCGCCTGCAGGTGATCCGGCCCCCTGGCCACCGGCCCGACCACGGTCCAAGTGCGGCCCTGGTCGCGCGTGAGCTCGAAATGGATCTGCCAGCCTCCCGGCCCGCCCTCGGTGCTCGACGGGCATAGCCAGGCGCCGTCGGGCAGCGTGACCGGCTTGTCCTTGATCGCTCCCAGCACGCCGGGCGGCAGCCTGCGCGGCCGGCTCCAGGTTTTTCCGCCGTCATCGGAGGTCATCATCATGCCCCACCACGCCGCCGGTTTCGGGCCGACCTTGTAGAAAAGAACCAGCGGCCCCGAGCGCGGCTGGAACAGCACCGGATTCCAGGTCGGGTACCGCGTCCCGTCGGCCTGCAGGCCGTTGGCGACGTTCACCGCCGGCAGCCAGCGGCCGCCCTCGTGGCGCGCCACCCAGATGCAGACGTCCGGGTTGCGCTCGCGGGTGCCGCCGAACCAGGCCGCCACCAGATGCCCCGGCGAGGTTTCGGCGATCGTGGCGGCGTGACATTCCGGATAGGGCGCGTGGAGATTGACAAACGCTTCGGTGATCACGGCGGAAGCGGCGCCCGCGCCGCGCGCATTGATCGCGGCGGCGATCGCACCGATGGCCAAAAGCGTGCAGAATCGCGATGGCAGACGATGGTTCATGAGGTTCAGGTGGGACTCAACCGGCGGGTGCAAGGGATTGCGGCCGGCGCGGCCGCAGGCACGCCGCCGCGACGAAGCCGACGACCAGGATGGTCGCGGTGCCGAAGACGATGATGAGGAAACTGTGGAACGGGCTCCGCCACTCCGCCTGGAGGGCCGTCCAGTCGGGCGACAGGCTCATCCACAGGATCACGAGCACGCCGGCCGTCACGGCGCCGAGCGCCACGCGGCTGCCGACCCGCCGCGCCGCGAGGCCGAGCAGGAAGAGCCCGAGCATGCCGCCGCTGAAGATGCCGGCGAGCGACCACCAGGCGTCGAGCGCGCTGCGCACGTGGACCATGGCCAGCGCGATGAGCGTGCCCGCGACGCCCCAGGCCGCGGTGCCGCCGTGGAGCACGCGCATCGACCGCCGCTCGTCCGCGTCCGGCCGCACGTGTCGCCGGTAGAAATCGTTCAGCAGGATGGTGGCGGAGGAATTCAGGCTGCTGGCAATCGTGCTCATCGCCGCGGCGAAGATGGCCGCGATCAGCAGGCCGGTGACGCCCGACGGCAGCGCCGAGACGATGAAGTACGGGAAGACCGAGTCGGCACGGCCCGGCAGTCGATATGCCGCCGGCAGCACATGCGCGGGCGACGCATAGTAGGCGTAGAGCGCGGTGCCGATGAAGAAGAACACCGCCGACAGCGGCACGTACATCAGGCCTCCCAGCCACAGGCTCTTGCGCGCCTCGCGATCGTTCGCCGCGGTGATGTAGCGCTGGAAGTAGCTCTGATCGATGCCGAAGTTCTGCAGGTTGATGACCAGGCCGTAGGCCAGCACCACCCAGACCGTGGGCGCGGCGAGACTCGGTCCGAGGCTGCCGAGGCTGAACTTGCCGTGCGCCGCGGCGAGGTGGACGAGATGGGGCAGACCGCCCGGAATTCCGGACACCATCAGCACCGCGCACAGCACCGCGCCCGCCATCAGGATCACCGTCTGGATGGCATCGGTCCAGATCACGGCCACGATGCCGCCGACGAAGGTGTAGAGCGTCGTCGTGACCCCCGTGAGGACGATCACCCAGCGGATGTTCCACCCCAGGAGCACGCTCATCGGCAGCGCCATGAGGTAGGTCACGGTTCCGACGCGCGCGAGCTGCGTCAGCAGGTAGCAGACGGCGGCGTAGGTCCGCGCCCAGGGCCCGAAACGCGCCTCCAGGTGGGTGTAGGCCGAGACGTGTCCGTGCCGGCGGTAGAACGGCAAGAACCACCGCACGCCGATCCACGTCGCCAGCGGCAGCGACAGGCTGAACACGAAGGGATTCCAGTCGGCCGCGAACGATTTGCCCGGCAGGGCGAGGAAACTGATGCTGCTGACATAGGTGCCCAGGATGGAGAGTCCGCACAGCCAGCCCGGCAGGTTGCGCTCGGCCGCGGTGAAGCCCTCGACCGAGCGGCTCCGCCACCAAAAGGACGCGCCCACGGCAAGGGTCACGGCGAAGTAGCCGATGAGCACGGCGAGATCGAGTCCGGTGACGTGGGCGGTCATGGAGTTTCTTCAGTGAATCGCGATGATCACGGCGTCGGATTCGCCTCCGGAGGGGGGCGTATCCGCAGATGGGGAATCTTGACATCGGTCATCGTGAAATCGAGACCCGCACATTGACCGAGGCCGCTAGCGGATGCGCTTTCAG
>JBJKRV010000267.1:0-8346 GCA_046704465.1 Opitutaceae bacterium
CCCGATCAAATCCGGAATGCCAGATGTATTCCCTGCCCCAAAGCTGGGCCGTGATCAGCGGCGCCGCCGCTCCGGCCCGTTCGCGCCAGGCGATGCAAGCGGCGGATCAGCGCCTGGTCCGCCGCGACGCCGGGCTGATCCAGCTCTTCGATCCTCCCTTTGACCGGTCTCCCCTCAATCCCGGGTACATCAAAGGCTACATTCCGGGGGTGCGCGAGAACGGCGGCCAGTACACCCACGGGGCGATCTGGACCGCCATGGCTTTCGCCCTCCTGGGGGAAGATGCGCGGGCCTGGGAACTCTTCGGCCTGCTGAATCCCGTTCATCACGGCGGCACGCCCGAACGGATCGCCACCTACAAAGTCGAACCGTACGTCGCCGCCGCGGACGTCTACGCGGTCGCGCCCCATCGCGGCCGGGGCGGCTGGACCTGGTACACTGGCTCCGCCGGCTGGATGTACCGGCTGCTCGTCGAGACTTTGCTGGGCGTGAACCTTGAGGGAGCGCAATTGCGCCTAGCCCCCCGTCTGCCGAAGTCGTGGACGAGCTTCAAGGTCCACTACCGCTTCCGGGAAACGGTCTATCACATTACCATCACCCGGGCGGAGCCCGGGGCGACCGACGACCGCCTGCTCCACCTCGACGGCCGCGAGATTGGCGGAGCCATCTTGCCCCTCCGCGATGATCGCCAGGAACACTTCGTTGAATGCCGGGTCCGCCGGCCGGTCGATTGATCGCCGGACGCTGCAGTCCGCCGCGCGGTCAGAATTAGGACGTCCTTCCCACCGGTAGGGTAAGACCCCGTGGCGCGCGTGTGGACTCTCGGGTATCTTCATCAGACAAAGGAGCAGCCGCTGCTTCCACCTCGGAAACGCGTGATTGCGGCGGGCTCAGGCCCGGACGGCGTCTGCGTCCAGCGCGGGCGGAGAAACTACCGTCCGCTTTCAAGAAGGCGCCGCACTATGAATACTCCAGAAGAAGAGCAGATCGATCCTCACGAGGAAGGCATCGACCGCCTGGAAATTGCCCGGCTGAACCAAGACTCGCAGGAACTGGCGCAGCAGGACGGACGCACCGAGGCGAGGAAATCGGATCGAGAACTTGCGCTTCACGAGTTGCACGGCACCGACCCGGAGCCGGCCCAGGAAATACCTCCGGGTGCGGAGGGTCTCGTCACGTGGGACACCAACGCCGAAGAGTCCGGCCATGTCACGGAGGAGGTCCCCACGGAAGATGAGGCGGATGTCGCCACCCAGATGGCCGAAGAAGGCGAGGCAGAAGCTGAACAAGAGCTCCGGCGAGCCGCGCACACCAAGACCGGCTGAACCGACCAACCGGAAGCCTCCGGCCGGAATTCTCCTGTCAATCCGTTATGCTCCAAGACATCAAAAATCTCTACGGCAAACAGCTCGGCGCGCTGGACGGCACCATTGGTCACGTGAAGGATCTTTACTTCGACGACAAAACCTGGGCCGTCCGTTACCTCGTGGCGGACACGGCCCCCTGGCTGCCGGGACGCAAGGTGCTGCTTCCCCAGCACGCCTTTGGGCCCATGGCCTTCGGAGAAAATGACGAAGATCCACGGGTCCTGTACCTCAACCTGACGCGCCGGCAGATTGAAGACAGCCCATCGATCGAATCCCACCGGCCGGTATACCGGCAATACGAGGAAGATTACTACCATTATTACGGCTGGCCGGCCTATTGGCCCGTCGGCGGGATGCGGAGTGCAGCCGGCGATCCGGACGTGGCGGCATCCCCAGGTCCCTCCAAGGGCGAGCAAGTGTCCGGGCCCAAAGACGACAGCCATCTGTACAGCACCCGGGCCACCACCGGCTACCAGGTTCAGGCCCCCGACGGGGCCCTGGGTGTGCTGCGCGGCTTTGTTATGAATGTCACGGACTGGACGATCTGCGAACTGATCGTCGAAACCGGCCACTGGTATGCCGGCAGGAAGCTCCTCCTCGTTCCCCGGAATATCGTTGGCATCAGTTATGAAGACTCGACCGTGTTCACCAATCTCCCCACCACCGACCTCCGGCAGACCTTGGCCAGGCCCGCGCCCCCCGTCGAGGCAGCCCCTCGTTGACCGGACATGCCGCGCCTGTTTTCGCCCCGCTCGGATTTCCGTCGCGCCGCGTCCTCCTCGCGCGCCCTTCGAAAGCCACTCGTCAAGAATGGATCCATCCCAATGACCATGATCAAAGCCAACTCCGTCATTTCCTTGCTGAAAAAGGCCTATGCGGCCGAAATGGAAACCGTCCAGAACTACCTCGCCAATTCAGTCTGGCTCGACGGTCTGGGGGCCCAGGAGGTCGTCGAGGCCCTTGCGAAGGACGTGACGGAGGAACTCGGCCACGCCCAAAAGCTCGCCCAACGGCTCAAGCAACTCGGCGCCTGTCCGCCCGGATCAATGGCCCTTGCCCGCACTCAGAAGATGATGCAGCCAGTGGACGATTCGACCGATCTGCGGCATGTGGTCGCCGGCTCACTGGCGGCCGAGCGCGACGCCGTCGCCACTTATCGGGAAATCATCACCCAATGCAACGATTCGGATCCGGTCACCGCCGATCTCGCCGTGCAGATCCTCGCCGACGAGGAAAAGCACCGCAGCCTGTTCGAAGGTTTTCTCAAGAGCATCGAACGGCCCAAGATCGCCTGAACTCTCCGCCCTCCAAGCACCGGCGGAGACGGTGCCCGGCACCGTCACCCTGCCGCCGGTCGGATCCCGATCCTTCCAGAAAATTCCCGCACCACGGCCTCCTCCATCCTCCACCCCCCCGCCTTCGCGCGACCATCCTCCTCCGGACCGCACCCTCCCATGAGAGACGATTATCTTAAAAAAGCCCTCCTCGTCATCGACGACCCCAATATTCTCATCAACGTCGTCTCGCATCGCGTCAAGCAGCTGAAACGAGGCAGCCGTCCTCTGGTGGAATCGTTGGAAAAGCTCACCGCCGAGGATACGGCGCTGCGAGAAATCGCCGAAGGCAAGATCTCCTTCGAATTCGCCTCACCGGAGGAACTACCCCGTCGGTGATGCATCCAATGTCGCGTCGCGGTCCGGGACCGCCCACAAGCCTCCGCCGAGGAGGCGGGCCATCATTTCTCCCGTCCTGCCGTCCGCGTGCGATTGGGAAGAGCATCCGGCGCCTCCGCGGGCTGCCGTCGCGTCCCCTCCGATCGGCGACGGCACCGACTCCCCCGCCGCGCTGCCGCCATGATTTCCCGAAGCCAGCGCCAGACAGAAGGGGACCGGCTTTCGCCGGTCTCTCGATCGGCTTTTTCGGTCGAGCGCCCAAACGCGTGACTTTTTTTTTGGAAGAAACGGGCACCCGCTGTGATCCCCGTGGTTGCCGCACTCGTGCGAGGCCGCGGACCCGGAGATCGCCTCTCCGTCGTAGCGAGCGCCCCGACTCGGGCTTTTTTCCACTCGTTGGCTCGGTCACTGCTCCCGGACCGGACGCATCGCTCCGGCCTGATCTGTATCCAGTTTTCCGGGCACCGAAACGGATGCGGCGCTTTTCCCAACATCCGCACGCTGACACCCGGAGCAAACACGGCGAGGATGGGGTCTCGATTGAAGTTTGTCCTCTCCGGGAACCCGGTGCATACTCTCTCTCCGCATGCCGCAGTTGCCTGATTCCTCGTCGAGCGAAGGGCACGAGAAACTCTCGCTCCCTCTTTTTGTTTTCACCGTGCTGGTCACCCTTGCGGGCTTGCTGGCCGCGTTGCGGTTCCTGGCGCCCGCGGCATGGACCGAGCAATTCCTGGCCCCGGCGTGGGCCTGGGCGGCGGCCTTTCTGGTCCTCAGCCTCGGCAACTGCTTCGTCGAGTTCTTCTTCCACCGCTACGCCATGCACACCCCGGCGATCCCCCTGTTCCGCCGGTTTTATCGCCAGCATACCTTGCACCACGCCTTGACCCGGATCGTGCGCCGGCAAAGCCGCGACGGCCGGGGCATTCTCTTCATCGAAAACCGATACCCCATCGTCGAACCCGAGCAGGGCGAGGCGTCCTTCTTTCCCTGGTATTCGCTCGCGGCCTTCGCGGTCGTGGCGTGGCCGCTGTTCGCCCTGTTGCAGTGGCTGCTTCCCGCTTTCCCGTGGTTCATCACCGGCTTTGCGTCCCTGGGCGTCTCCCTCACGCTTTACGAGGTCCTGCATGCGATCGACCACTGGCCCCTCGAAACCTGGGCTCCCCTGCTCACGCATCCCTTCTGGGGGGAATTCTGGCAACCCATCTACGGGTTTCATCTCCGGCATCACGCGGTCACCGACTGCAATGAATCGATCTCCGGCTTTTTCGGGCTCCCGCTGGCCGACTGGGTGTTCGGCACGTGCGTGATCCCCCGGACCGTCTATGCGGACGGCGAGGCCTGGTCGCCCGACAAATTTCGCAGTCCTCGGCCGCACGGCCTGGTTTGCCGTCTCGACACCTGGGCCCGAATCGTGGTGCAGCGGCAGCGCTCCCGGTCTGCCGCGACCCGGCCGGCAGCAACAAACCCGGCGGGCGCTGCCCGCCGGACTTCCGTTGCGAACCGCCCGCCGACCCGCGGCGAGGAGACCGCCAACTGGGTGACGCACGGCCTCGGACTCGTGCTGAGCATCGTCGCCCTGACCCTCCTGATCGTGTTTTCGAGCCTGCACGGCGATGCCTGGCATGTCGTCAGTTTCACGGTGTTCGGCCTGACCTTGCTGATGCTCTACACCATCTCGACTCTCTATCACACCCGCCGGGGCGAACAGTCGAAGAACCTTTTCCGCAAGCTCGACCACGCCGCGATCTTCCTCCTGATCGCGGGCACCTACACGCCGTTCCTTCTGACCAATCTGCGCGGTCCCTGGGGCTGGACCTTGTTTGGCATCATCTGGGGAGTCTGCGGCGCCGGCGCCGTATTCAACCTCCTCTTCGGAGTGCGCTACCGCGTGGTCTCGACGATCGCCTATCTGTTCGCCGGCTGGCTCATCGTGGTGGCGCTCGGACCGCTGGCCGCCCATGTGCCGGAGGGCGGGCTGTGGCTGCTGCTCGCCGGCGGGCTTTGCTACACCACCGGTGTGATCTTCTACGTTTGGCGGCGCCTACGCTATCATCACGCGGTGTGGCATGTGTTCGTGTTGACTGGCAGCGCCTGCCATTTCCTGGCGGTGCTGCTCTTTCTCCTGCCGAACGCCCGGTGATTCCGAACTATTAGAGACGGAACCGCGTGGTCGGGCAACAGATTGTCCGTCGCTCCATTTCGCGAGTCGCGTTGCTGTTGGCGGCCGGATAGAATTGGTACCATGAGGACCAGCGCAACGCCGGTTGGTTTGGCGACGGATCCCGGGCGGATCCCGGAATTGTCGCACCGTCCGCCGGCCGCCGGAGTCCCGGCCGCATGTTCTCCGGCGCAAGGGGGCCCACGCCACGGCAGCGAGGACGTCCGATGACGGATCTCAACCACCATGGCGCCGCCTGCCGGTGCCTCCTGAGATTGCGCGAGAACGAGGGCCTGCCGGGAATCTCCGATCACACGTTCATCACGACCCACCTCAGCCGTTTCCCCGCCTGGGAGGAACGCCCCGGCGAGGTGGGCTTGGACGGACTTTTCCAACTGGCCGAAGAAATGCATCTCGCCAACGGCATCGGGGTATTCCGCGACTACGACCGGGTCCTGCAGGAGCACCGCGCCGGACGCAGCGTTCTGGTCTGCACCGAGCGCACTCCCCAGCAGGTTGATCCGGCGCCTTCACCCGGCCGTTTCACCATGCTGGTCGTCGCCATGAACGAGACGTCGTTCACCTTGTGGTGTCCCTTTTCGAGCGGACAGGCCGATAACCTGCCCGAGGCCGGCCGTGCGTGGTGGGACCGATGGCAGGCCATCGGCATCGTCCTGCATCAGGCCCCGCCTCAGCCGCCTGCGTCCGCCGAAGCCGTTCCCATCAACCGGTCCCGCGACCCGTCGTCGGCCCAAACCGAAATCAATTCATGAAAACATTTGTACCCACCCCCGAATCATCCCGCGCCCCCGCTCTCCCCCATTATTTCGGGCCCGGCGGAATCAATGGCAGCGGGCAGTCGGGCATCAAGCGGGAGCGTGCCGGCGGAGCCCTTCCCGTCGCGGATGCGAGTCGCGCGGCGGTTTTACCCGCCATTTCTGGGAACGCCATGCCACGATATGCTCTGGCGGTGCTCGCGCTGGCGATCGCCATGTTCGCGCTGAGCTTCATGCACTTCTGGAAGGACGCCGAATTCGCCGCCGCCATGCTGTTTGGACTGACCCTGATTCTTCTACTGCTGGGCGTGGTCTCCGACGGCAACAAGAGTCCTCTGTGATGCCGGGATGTCCCGGTCCGCCCTCGCGGCGGTTTGCTTCCTTCGATCCATCCCGCCATCCGCCGATGGCGCTTGCCAATGGGGGCGGATCGCGGAGGCTCAATGTTTCGTATACGACGTCCAGGTGCCAGTGACTGGTGAGTCTTCAGGTGAGCTTTGAGTTCAGATGACGATTCGAAACCCGATTTCCGGGAACACTCTGACATGCCACGCGGCTTACGAAGAGAATCGCTATGAATTCCAAGCTCTATGTAGGAAACCTCTCCTTTGAGACCAGCGAAGCGGACCTCCGCGACGCCTTTGGCGCCTTCGGCGTCTTGTCCGACGTATTCATTGCCACGGATCGCGAAACGGGCCGCTCGCGCGGGTTTGCCTTTGTGACCTTCAACACGGCTGAGGAAAGCCAGCTCGCGGCGAAGGAGATGAACGGCACCGAACTCGGCGGCCGCGCGCTGACGGTCAACGAAGCCAAGCCGAAGGAAGCGATGGCTGGGGACCGCAGCCGGAATTTCGGCCCCAATCGCAAGCCGTTCCGCGCCCGCAAGCACTACTAGAGCAATTTCGAGCTAGATAGTCCCGTAGTGGGCATGCTGAAAGAATCCCTGGCAGTGATCGGGCAGGAAAGCGTGCAAGGCGCCGGCTGTCGCCGCGTGGAGTTCATCGAGTGAGCGAGCCGCTGCGGCGCGCAGGTGAGACTTCAACTTGGCGAAGGCCTGCTCGATGGGATTGAGGTCGGGACTGTACAGCGGGAGATAGCGGACGCTGGCGCCCTGGGCCGTGATCAGCTGGGCGATCGTTGGGGTCTTGTGGATGCAGAGGTTGTCGAGGATGACGACGTCGCCCTCGCGCAGCTCCGGAGCGAGCACCTGCGCCACGTCGGTGGCGAAGACCTCGCGGTTGGCGGAGCCTTCGATTAGAAACGGGGCATCAATCCGGTCCCAGCGCAGGGCGGCGATGAAGGTTGTCGTCTGCCAGTGGCCGTGGGGCACGCGGCCGAGGCAACGGCGTCCGATGGGGCTGCGGCCATACAGACGAGCCAGCTTCGTGTTGAGGGCGGTCTCATCGATGAAGATCAGCCGCCGGGGATCCCACCGCGGTTGCTCGTCCCGCCAGCGGAGCCGGGCGGCCGCTACGTCGGGCCGGTCCTGCTCGGCGGCGCGCGTCGTTTTCTTTAAAACTCAGCCCGAGTTTCCTCAGCTGGTGCCACAGGGCGTTGATCCCGATCCGGACGCCCAGTTCTTCTCGGCAGCGCTCGCGTAGCTCGGTGAGGGTGATATCCGCCTGCTTGTCGATCCAGCGGCCCAAGGTTTTGCCATGCCCCGCCAGCCGCGAACGCCGGTAGCCCCCAATCTGCTTGGGCCGCCAGTGCCCGTGACGCGCATACTGCCCAAACAGCCGCGCCACCGTCCGCCGATTCACCCGAAAGCGTTCGCTCATCTCCACCGACCCGGCACCGCTCTGGCGGGCCTCGATGATCCGACGCCGCAAATCCTCACTCAACGGTCTCACGGCTTTGCCTCCATGGACCGCCACGTTACCACGAAAACCGCGATGTGACTATCTAAACCGAAAACGCTCTAGGCGATCCGGCATCACCCCTGAAGCGAGGCGTCGGAGCCTCGCTTTTTTTCGGGTGGCCGCGCCAGCCTCGGGTTTCGCGTGGCGGTGGGTCTCAAGGACGGCACACCTCGCGCGCTCAGTGGCATGACCCTCCGGGCCCCGAAGCGCGCCGGTTGTTGGCATCCGCGTGATCACTGCGGCCCGTCTTTCCTTGGGCAACTGTCCGAAGATCGCCCGCGCCCGCCAAGTCCGTCTCCCGCTCCACACTGCCGCCTCCATGAAAGTTGGCCCCGCCAGCCCTCCTTCGCCACGGCTTCGGCGGGCAGCCTCCGCCCAAGAGTTCGCCCCGCCAGCCATAGCCACCGCAATGCGGTGGCGGAGGCTGGTCGGGCCGGTGAGACTCGAACTTCGCCGGCCCCGGAGTTAAGGGCCACGATTTCAGCGGGAAGCGGCGGGCGGGCGGGGATCGGC
>JBJKRV010000268.1:0-8083 GCA_046704465.1 Opitutaceae bacterium
CCTGAATAGGTGGCGCGATTGAAGTCATCCTGCCGGATCTCGTACATCCGCACCATCACGGCGACCTTCCCCGACTCCCGCGGCTGGAACTCAATGTTGATGCGGCGCTGGTAGGACGACTGGAAATCCTCGCCCGAGCTCACGCGTGTCAGGGCCTCCAGGCGACCCTCGGCCGGACCTCCGCCCACCTGGCTGAAGCCCAGCCTCCGGATCGCGGCGCGTGCCGCCGCATAAACGGTTTTCGGGGTGCCCTGGACCTCTCTTATTTCGGGCGCCGTCGACGCAAAATGATCCGCCACGGTGTCCCGCATCGAGCGGATCGACTCGCAACCCCCGAGCATCGCGGCCGCCGTCAAACCCAGCAGCGACCGAATAAGGACGGTTTTCATTGGTAGGTGGTCTTCCGATGCAGCCTAACGCATCCAACAGGACCCGGCGGTGCTGTCGAGGAAACTGTGGCGGCGATCCGCCGGTCAGCTGCGCCGTCGCCGGGCCCGCCCCCGCTTTGCCGCCTGACGGGTACCCGCCGCCGGCTGCTGCTGAGACAGGCAGTGCAGCGTGCCCAGGCCCCGCACCACTTCGAGGCAGTCCACCGGCACGATTGTCCGACCCGGAAAACACCCGGCCAGAACCTCCGCGGCTTCCGCATCACGTCGTGCCTGCCGGAAGGCCGGCATGAGCACGGCGCCGTTGAGAATCAGGAAATTCGCGTAGCTGGCCGGCAGTCGCATCCGGCCGGCCAGACAGGGGAGCGGCGACGGCAGGTCGACGACCGTCAGCTTCCTGCCGCCGGGCCCGCGGGCCGCTCGGAGGCGTTCCCGATTTTCCCGCAACGCCCGGTAATTCACGTCCCGCGGATTGCGCTCGACCATCGTCACCACGCCGTCCGGCCGGAAGAAGCGGGTGAGGTCATCGACGTGCCCATCGGTGTCGTCACCCGCCAGGCCGGCGCCAAGCCAGGTCACGGCGGTCACACCCAGGAAGTCGCGCAGCCGTTGCTCAATCTCTGCCCGCCCCAGCGTCGGATTGCGGTTCGGATTGAGCAGGCATGACTCGGTCGTGAGGAGCCAGCCGTTGCCGTTCACGTCGATCGATCCTCCCTCCAGCACCATGTCGGCCTGGAACCGGCGCAGCCCGAGGGCCCGCGCGATCCGGGCCGGGATCGCATTGTCGAGCGCGAACGACGGGTATTTCCGGCCCCAGGCATTGAACTGCCAGTCGGTCAACGCCACTTCCCCGGTCGCGTCGTTCCGCACGAAAATGGGCCCGTGGTCGCGGCACCAGGCGTCGTCGGTCGGGTGCGGGTGGAACTCGACGCAGGTCAGGTCGGCCCTGGCGCGGTTGAGCAGCCCGCGGGCCCGCGCCTGCAGTGTCCGCGCCAGGTTGATGCGCACCCGTTCGTAGCGCGAAATCTGGGCGACGATCTCGGCGAACCGCGCCGGAATCGCGTGAAATACGCCCGGCCAGGTCTGCCGCCGGCGCGGCCACGACAACCAGATGGCTTCGTGCGGCTCCCACTCGGCCGGCATGCGAAAGCCGGCCGAGGCCGGCGTTGCCTTCGCGACGGGGCGGGCCGCGCTCATCGGCGCGCCGCGCGCGACGGCGCCCTCCGGTTGTCGTCGACGAACCGCCGGGCAAGATCCCCGTACGTCTCGATGCGGCGGTCGCTCAGGAACGGCCAATGGGTGCGCGTGTCGTCGACCTCGTCGAGGTCCACGGTCGCCAGCACGACCTGCTCGCGCTTGCCGCCTCCCTTCGCCAGCACCCGCCCCCCCGGTCCCGCGACAAAGCTCCGGCCCCAGAACTCGATGCCGTCGCCGCCGGCGGGCCGTTCCCGTCCGACCCGGTTCACCGCCGCGACAAAGCAGCCGTTGGCCACCGCATGCGAACGCTGGATCGTCTCCCAGGCGGCGTGCTGGTCCGCGCCGAGCCGGCGCTTTTCCCGCGGATGCCAGCCAATCGCGGTCGGATAAAAGATGATCTCCGCCCCCTGCAACGCCGTCAGTCGGGCCGCCTCCGGGTACCATTGATCCCAGCAGATGAGGACGCCGACCATGCCGAATCGGGTCTTCCACGCCCGATATCCCGTGTCTCCCGGGGTGAAGTAGAACTTCTCGTAGTACAGCGGATCGTCCGGAATGTGCATTTTCCGGTAGACGCCGAGCAGCGTCCCGTCGGCGTCGATCACCGCCGCGGTGTTGTGATAGAGGCCGGGCGCCCGCTTCTCGAACAGCGACGCGATGACCACCGTGCCGCGCCGGCGCGCAAAATCCTGCAGGGCCGCCGTGCTGGGTCCGGGCACGGGCTCTGCGAGGCCGAAGTTGGCGTAGGCTTCGCTCTGGCAGAAATACTGCGACCGGAACAGTTCCTGCGTGCAGATGATCCGGGCGCCCCGATCGGCCGCCCGCGCGGCCAGTGCGAGCGTTCGCCGTTGATTGGCCGCCGGGTCGGCGCCGCAGGAATGCTGGAGCAGACCGAGCGTGACTTTCATGACGAGAAGAAGGCCGGCGCGGAGGGCGCCCCGGGGCCGGCCCGGACGCTCAATAGTCCACCTTGTTCAGCGGATACTCGATGATCCCCTCGGCACCCAGCGCCTTGAGTTGAGGAATGATTTCCCGCACCACGCTTTCGTCAATGATGGTTTCCAGCGCGACCCACTCCGGCGACGCCAGCGGCGACACCGTGGGATTCCGGAGCGCCGGCAGGCTCTGCAGGAGCTGATCCAGGCGACTCTTCGGGGCATTCAACTTGAGGCCCACCTTGTTCTCGGCCTCGAGCGCTCCGGTCAGGAGCATCGCGATCACCTCGATCTTCCGGCGCTTCGCGGGCTGCTCCCAACTGGCCTTGTTGGCGATGAGCTTCGTGTTCGTGGTCAGCAGCGTGTCCACGATCCGCAGCTTGTTCGCCCGCAATGAGCTGCCGGTTTCGGTGATGTCGACGATGGCATCGACCAGGTCGGGCACCTTGACCTCGGTGGCGCCCCAGGAGAATTCCACCTCCACCTTCACGTTCTTTGCGTCGAAATAGCGCCGCACGGTTCCGACCAGTTCGGTGGCGACCCGCTTTCCCGCCAGGTCCTCGGGCTTTTGCACCGGCGAATTCTCCGGCACGGCCAGCACCCAGCGCGACTGCCGCGTCGAAGCCTTGCTGTAGATGAGGTCACAAACCTCCACGACGTCCGACTCGTTCTCCTGCATCCAGTCGAGGCCGGTCAGACCGCAATCGAAGAAACCGTGCTCGACATAGCGGCTCATCTCCTGGGCGCGCACCATCCGACAGTCCAGCTCGGGATCGTCGATGGCCGGGCGATAGGAGCGCGAACTCACCGTGATCTTGAAGCCGGCCTTCGCGAACAGGTTTCGCGTCGACTCCTCCAGGCTGCCCTTGGGCAGTCCAATCATCAGCACTGGTGTTTTGTCAGCCACGGGGCCAAGGGACACACTGGGTGGAGGACACTCAAGCTCAAAACCCGGGCCGCGGATTCCGCTCCGTCTGCGGATCGCTTCCGCGGGTTCAGCCCGCTCGCATCTCCGCCCTATGTGCGGGCCCGACCGCGTCTTCGCGCCCCGCCGGCCATGGATTTTAGGCTGGCACGACGCCGGCTGCACCGGGTGCGGAAGGCCCTGTGACTGCTCAGGATGTTTTTGACAACGGCCGGCCGATTTGTAAAAAAGAAATGACGCAAGTGGAGATTCCCCCCAATCTGATCCCAAATCCACGCCCAACATGACGGAGCTGCCACCCAATCCCACGCCGACTCCGCCTCCGGTGCGAGCCCAGCCCAAGCCATTGGTATTGGTGGTCGAAGACGAAGAGGAGCTGGCCAAGCTGATCGGTCAACACCTGGAGGAAGCCGGCATGCAGGTGCAGGTCTACAACCGTGCTGCACACGCCGTCCGCTTTCTTAAGCGGAACTTCGCGAATCTCATGCTGCTCGATTTGAATCTGCCCGACCAGTCGGGATTCGCCTTGATGGAGGAACTCAAGCGCGAGGACATTTCGGTCCCGACGATCCTTCTCACCGGCAACACGCTGGAGGTGAACAAGGTCAAGGCGCTGGAGATGGGCGGCGACGATTACGTCACCAAGCCCTTCGGATATGCGGAATTGATCGCGCGGATTCACGCGGTGTTGCGGCGGGCGGAATCGCGCACCGATTTCAATATCACCAAGAACGTCCGGATCATCGACGAGCCGTTTTCCTTCCTCGGCGTCAAGATCACGCCGGTGCGCCTCGAGGCCGAGTTTCCGGACGGCGTGATCGAGATTCTCGGGCGCAAGGAGCTGGGCATCCTCACCTACCTGCACAACAATCAGGCGGTGGTCATCACCCGGAAGGCCCTGATCCACGCCGTGTGGGGGCTGCATGCGGATGTGCGCAGTCGTTCGCTGGATCAGTACATCGTCAAGGACCGCGAGCTCTTCAAGTAGCACGACATCGATCTCGGCGCCTTCCGCACGGTCCACGGCGTCGGCTACATCTTCGATCCGCAGGGGGTCTCGACCGAGGGCCGTTAGGGCGGCGCCTCCGGGCGGCGGGGCGCCTTGGTCGCGGGCCATGGCGGAAATCGGCGCTCGTACCGACCGGCGCCTCGCCAGTCAGAACAGCTCCGGCTGCGCGTACCGGCTGCGGGCCTCGGCCAGACAGCTCTTCATCTGCAGTTCCTCGAGCAGGCGAAACAGCTCCGACGGATCGGCCGGCGCCCGTTGGGCGGCGACGGCCGGCAGCCCCACGTTGAGCGTCGTGAGTTTCAGGTTGCGCCGGAGCAGACCGGCCAGGGCGCGCACCGATTCGCGGAACCGCTCCGGCTGGAGCTCGCCGGTATGCTGCACGATCCGCTCTATGTCGGCCAACTGGAGCAGCCACTTTGCCGCCGTCTTCGGCCCCACGCCCTCGATCCCCGGAATGTTGTCCGACGTGTCGCCGACGAGGGCCAGGTAGTGGGCGATCTGCGCCGGCGGGACGCCGAAACGTTCGCGCACCCCGCTCGCGTCCAGCCGCCGCCAGCCGAGCTTCGGATTCGCGGACGGCGGCGGCAGCAGCAGCGTGATCCGGTCACCGACGATCTGGGCGAAATCCTTGTCCGAACTCACAACCACGATGTCGTGCCCGTCCGCCGCGAGGTGCAGCGCCTCGGCCGCCAGCAGGTCGTCCGATTCCACCCCGGCCCGCTCCACCCCGGCGAGGCCCATCGCGCGGGTCACCGCCTTCAGGTACGGCAACTGCCGCACCAGCGCCTCCGGCATCTCCTCGCGCTGGGCCTTGTATTCCGGCAACAGCGCGAGGCGATCCTGCGCGCCGCCGAGGTCAAAGAACACCAGGCAGGCGGCCGGCTTCTCCTGATCCTCCAGCTTCCACAGCGACTTCACCCAGCCGTGCACGGCGCCGGTGGGGAACCCGTCCGCGCGCGTGAGTTCGGGCATCGCGAAGTGGCAGCGATAGGCGAGATTGAAGCCGTCGACGAGGAGCCATTTGGCCATGCGCGCAGCCATAACGGAATGGTGAGGCGCGTAAACTGCAAACCATCGCTTTTTTCGACGCTCCGATTCCCGCCTCAATGGCGCCACGGAACGCACCGACGGGCGCCGCGGATCCCGGATCCCGTTCGTCTCCGCCCGGGTCACCCGGTCCGCGCGCCTCGGTGTGATGCACGGCCGGATCACCGCGCTAGTTCGCCCTTGTCTTCCGGGAGGCGCCGCCGGGATCGACCAGCCGCGCCGTCACGAAAATCAGCAGGTTGCGCTTCTGCGAACTCTGGCCCTTCGAGCGGAAGGCGCGGCCCAGCAGCGGAATGTCCCCCAGGATGGGCACCTTGTCCTCGACCTGCTTCACCTCCTCCCGGGTCAGGCCGCCCATCACGATGGTCGCGCCATCCCAGATCGTGACCTGCGTCTTCACTTCCCGCACGGAGAAGATCGGCTGGTAGAAGCCCGGCGGAATGGTCACGGTGCGGCCGCCGGATATCGCGATGCTCGGACCGCCGTATTCGATGAACCCTTCGAATTCGGTCACCTTCGGATGAAGCTCGAGGCTGATGCTCAGGCCGTCCTCCTCCACCGTGGGGGTCACCCGCAGCTCCACGCCGACATTCCGGGTGGCGAATTCCTGCGGCGTTCCGGCGGTGATGGCAACCCCGGCGGCGCCTCCGCCGCCGTCAGCGGCGATGCGGCCGTTGCCCACCTGGCTCTGGATTTCGCCGAACGATTGCGGATAGCGCATCTCCTGCGCCACGGTGATCAGCGCTTCACTCCCGGACAACACGGTCACCCGCGGGGCGCTCAGCAGGTCCGAGCCGCTCTTCTGCGCCAGCGCGCGGATCACCGCGTTCACGTCGAATTCGCCGATCGTGCCCGTGATGGTCGCCAGATTCAGCGCGGCCTCGCCGAGATTGTTCGCGCCCGGCAGGGTCGGAGGCGCGAGCGAGGCCACCGCCCGGTCGTCGACCACGATGTCGCTCGCATGCTGGGCGTGCCGAAAGGCGTCGGCCAGGGTGCGATTCACTGCCGAACCGTCGGCCGGGTTGGCGGTCCGGTAGCGTTCCCGATAATCAACCCGGGGCGACCCGTCCGGATTGCGCAACGGTTCTCCCGTCTCCGGGCTCACGAGGCCGAACCGGCGCCGTCCCACGTCCCACTGGATTCCGAGCTCGTCGAGCGCGCCTTCCTGCACCTCCATAAACTTGGCCTCGATCTCGACCTGCCGGACCTCGCGATAGCGCCCCACCACGGCGCGGATCCGCTCCAGGTTGCGCAGGGTTTGGGTGACGATGATGGCCGAACCGTCAAAGGCGAGGCTGCTGGCCGGCACGCCGTCAAAGTCGATCCCGGCGGATTGAAGAAAACGCCGCAGGGCCGCCGCCCCGTCGGCCCCGCCTGGCGCCGGCCCGCCCCCGGCGGATTTTTCCCCGGCCACCCTGGTCATGCGGATGACCGTCGAGTGGCCCAGCGGAAAGACCTCGGTCGAAAGCGACGGGCGCTCGCCGGCCGGCCGCACCACCACGGCATCCGGGGCCACCTCGTAGCGGCACCCGGCGGCGTCGGTCACAAAATCGATGATCCGCCTCAGCGTGAGCTGCCTGAGGTTGAGCGTAAGCTTCGGGTTGGCGTGCGCCGGATCGAGCAGGACGAAGTTGACCCCCTTGGGAGGGATGTCGGTGGTGTCAAACTCCCTCGCCACCGCCGCCAGGGCGCTCATGGCCCGATCGAGTTCCAGATTGTTGAAGCTCACCTCCGGCACGACAATGGCGTCGAGCTTGGCCGCCAGCGTCCGGGGCCCGCTGGTCGCGGCGCTGCGGTCTGGGGCTTCGACCCCGGCCGGCAACTTCCACGAGTGCGCCACGCCGTCGATCATGCCCGCCTTGGTCACCTCGCGATCGTCGTCGCCCGCCGTTCCGCCGGAAGGGCCTTCACCGGAGAGCCACACGCATGGCGTCGCGGCCAGAAAGATCAACGTCGCGCGCAGGGGAGTTTTCATAGGGGCGGGCGCGGCGGTGCGTTCACGGTGCGCCTTGTGGTGCCGGCGGAGTCGCCGGTGAGTCCGCGGACGTCCGCGGCCGGAGTGTGAGGATCCGCGGGCGGCCCGCGTCCGGGGCGGCCCGCGCGACCACCGCCCGGGGAGGGGCGAGTTCCAGTTGCTGGACGCAGTAGTTTACGCCGTTCACGGCCACGCACTCACCTTCCGCCAGTTCGCGCCGGAAATCGCGCGGCCCGTGGCAGGCGAACAAACCGCGCGCCGGACCCGCCAGGCAGGGATGCCGGCTCGAAAGGACAAAATGGTCGCCGGTGGATTCGTCCCCGACCGTCGCTTCCACCCATTCGACCATGCGGGCGGCGTCCGGGCTCGCTGCCGACCGCCGCACCTCGATTTCCAGGACGACAAGGTGGGAGCCCTCCAGGCGGTCGCCGGCGCGGCGCGCCACCGCTCCACCCGCCACCAGATCCACAAATACTCCCAGAACCTTTTTCGCGCCGGCCGCGTAGCCCGCCAACTGCCATCGGAACGGGCCCCGCCGCACATCAAGCAGTTCGATTCCCATCGGCTCTTTGCCCGGCACCGCGCCTTCCCGGAGGTTTGCGGCCACCA
>JBJKRV010000269.1:0-3031 GCA_046704465.1 Opitutaceae bacterium
GGGCGCAGGTGCTCGAGCGTCTGGCCCAGGCCGAGGTCTACAAGCGCTTCGCGTACTACCAGAAACTGGCCGCCACTCCCGCCCCGGTTCCCGCCGCGGCGGCCCCTGCGCCAAAGCCCCCCCGGTCGGGCAACGGCGACTCGCCCGCCGCGATCATGAAGGTGACGAGCGGTTGACGCCGCCGTCCCCTTCGCTCATCGAATACCGCAGCCGCGTCGTCCGGACGCGGCTGCTTTTCCATCGGTATCCGCCATCGCCATGACCGAACCCATCGCCCAGTTCCTGTCCTGGCTCGAAGAGGCCAGACATAGCGGCCTCGACGAGCCGACTGCCATGGCGCTGGCCACGGCCGACGCCACCGGCCGGCCTTCGGTTCGCATGGTGCTGCTGAAACAGGCGGACGACCAGGGCTTCGTCTTCTACACGAATCTGGAGAGCGCAAAGGCGGCCGACCTCCAGGCCAATCCCCGCGCCGAACTGTGCTTCTACTGGGATCCGCTCGGCCGCCAGGTCAGGGTCGGTGGCCGGGTTGAACCGGTGAGCGACGCCGAGGCCGACGCCTATTTCGCCAGCCGGGCCCGGCTCAGTCAGATCGGCGCGTGGGCCTCCCGCCAATCGCGGCCGATGAACGGCTATTTCGAACTCGAACAGGCGTGCGCCCGGGTGGCCCTGCGCTATCCGATCGGCGCCGTGCCCCGGCCGCCGTTCTGGTCCGGCCTGCGGGTCGTGCCCGACCGGATCGAATTCTGGAAGCAGAAGCCCTTCCGCCGCCACGAGCGGTACGTTTACACCCGCGACGGGGACGTCTGGAACAAGGAGTGGCTGTTCCCGTAGGCGACGAATTTCCGGACTAGCGGTCCGCCGGATTCCCGCTTAGCTTCGCCGGTTCCATGGATCTGGCCGAACTCTACCAAACCGTCATCCTCGAGCACAACCGGCGCCCGCGGAATTTCCGCAAGCTCCCGACGGCCAACCGGGTGGCGGCCGGCAACAATCCGGTCTGCGGCGACGAAGTCACCGTGTACCTGCAGCTGGAGGGCGACCGGATCGCGGACATCAGCTTCGAGGGCGCCGGGTGTGCGATCTCCCAGGCGTCCACTTCGGTGATGACCCTGCGGCTCAAAGGCCGCACCGTGGCGGAGGCCGAGGCGCTGTTTGAACGTTTCCGAACCATCGTCACCAAGGGCCAGATGGACGAGGACGATCTCGACCTGTCGGCCTTTGCGGGCGTGCACCAGTTTCCCGCCCGCATCAAGTGCGCCACCCTGGGCTGGCACGCGGCCGTCCACGCCCTCCACAACGACGCTGCGCCCGCCACGACCGAATGAACCCCGCCTCCCCCGCTCCGGACTGGGCCGCGCTGCGCGCGGACTTTCCCATCCTCCAGCAATCGGTTCACGGCCAGCCGCTGGTATATCTCGACAATGCCGCCACAACGCAAAAGCCCCGGTCGGTGATCGCGGCCCTCGATCGCTACTACGAGCGCGACAACGCCAACGTCCACCGGGCCATCCATGAATTGAGTTACCGGGCCACCACCGCCTACGAGGATGCCCGGGCCCGCGCCGCCCGTTTCCTGAACGCCGCCACGCCCGAGGAGATCGTGTTCACCCGCGGCACCACCGAGAGCCTCAACCTTCTGGCCTACGTCTTCACGAGCCGGCTCGGGCCGGGGGACGCCATCCTCGTCACGGAGATGGAGCACCACAGCAACCTCGTTCCGTGGCAGTTGCTGGCGCATCGCACCGGGGCGCACCTGCGCTTCGTGCCCGTCGCGGGCGACGAGGGGCAGCTCGATCTCGACGGTCTCGACGCCTTGCTGGATGGCGGCGTGAAGCTGTTCGCCTTCACCCACATTTCCAACTCGCTCGGCACCGTCAATCCGGCCGCCGAGCTCTGCGCGCGGGCCCGGCGGCACGGCGTCCTGACCGTGGTGGATGCCGCCCAGAGCGGGGGCCATGTGCCCATCGATGTCCAGGCCCTCGGCTGCGATTTTCTCGCGCTCTCGGGGCACAAGATGGCCGGGCCCACGGGCATCGGCGTGCTGTACGGCCGCCGCGAATTGCTCGACGCGCTCGATCCGTTCCAGGGCGGCGGCGAGATGATCGCCTCGGTGCACTTCGAGGAGAGCACCTGGAACAAGGTGCCGCACAAGTTCGAGGCCGGAACTCCCGACATCGCCGGCGCGATCGGGCTGCACGCCGCCCTGGATTACCTCGAGAACGTCGGACGCGACCACATCGCCGCCCACGATTCCCGCCTGGCGCGCGACGCTTACGAGCGCCTCCGCGACGTGCCCGGCATCCGCCTGCTCGGCCCGTCCGGCGAGCGCGGCGGCCTGGTCAGCTTCGCGCTGGCCGGCGCGCACGCCCACGATGTCGTCACCTTCGCCGACCAGGCAGGCGTGGCTCTCCGGGGCGGCCACCACTGCACGCAGCCGCTCCTGCGCAAGCTCGGCCTGGCCGCCACCACCCGCGCCAGTTTCTACCTTTACAACACCCCGGCCGAGGTCGACCGACTCGTCGAAGTGATCCGCGGTGCCGCCCGATTCTTCGGCGGCTGACGGCGACGGAAGCTTCCTGCAATTTATGCGCAGACCTTGCCAAGGCGTGCGCTGCCGCGTCCCGTATTACCTGACAGTATGCGGCCGTGAAGCGAGTGTTCTTGGCGGCGTTGTCCGACCACCACGCGGAGATTAAGCGCAAGTGGGAGGGAATGTTGCGCGCCGCTCCGGTGACGACGCCGATGGCCAATCCGGACACGCTCGTCTACCTGATGGACGAATCGCTGCGCCAGCTGTTCTCGCTCTTCCGCAGCAAGTCGGCCCACGCCTGGCTGGTCCGTCATCCGCCGGCCCTCACCACCGTCGACACCGACTGCCACTGCCGGCTCAATCCCCTCATCAACTACTTCATCGCCGGCCAGGCCGCGCTCGCCTTTGTGGCGCAGTCGGTACCGCGCACCAAACACCACCTGGACGACGCGCAGGCGACCGCCTGTGTCGATGAGCTGCTGGTGACCTTTCGTTTCC
>JBJKRV010000270.1:0-4698 GCA_046704465.1 Opitutaceae bacterium
GGACGATGGCAGCCTGTTCGTCATGACCGAGGCCGCCCAGGACATCTCCTTCGCATCGATGATGCGCCACCAGCTCGCGGCCAACGCCATCATCGCCAGGGACCCGGCGGTCGCGGCCTTCATGTCCACCATCACCGGCGGCAACGCGGGGCGCTGCTTTGTCCGCCTGAAGCCGCGAAGTGAACGTCCGCCGGCCGAGGAAGTGGTGCAACGCCTGCGCCGGGAGCTGGCGGCCGTGCCCGGGCTGCGGTGTTTTCCGCAGCAGCTCCCGCCCATCCGCATCGGTGGCAACCTGACGCGCGCGCTCTACCAGTTCACCCTCTTTGGCAGCGACCTCTCGGAGCTCTACTCGGCGGCGGCCAAGATGGAGGCGAAGGTCAAGACCCTGCCCGGACTGGAGGATGTGAACTCCGACATGCAGTTGTCCAATCTGCAGGTGAACGTGCAGATCGACCGCAACCGGGCCGCCACGCTGGGCATCACCCCCGAACAAATCGAAAACGCGCTCTACAGCGCCTACGGCAGCCGCCAGGTCTCCACCATCTACACGCCCACCAACGAGTATTACGTGATCATGGAGGTGGCGCCGCGCTTCCAGCGCGACCCGGAGGCCCTCTCGCTGCTCTACCTGCGGTCCGCCGGCGGCCAGCTCGTGCCGCTTGACGCCGTGGCCCACCTGACGCGCGACGTCGGGCCGCTGACCGTCAATCACCTGGGGCAGCTCCCGGCCGTGACGATCTCGTTCAACCTGCGACCCGGCTTCTCCCTCGGTCAGGCGACCAGCGAAATCATGACGCTGGCCCGGCGGGAGCTGCCGGCGACGATCAGCTACAGCTTCCAGGGCGCGGCCCAGGCGTTCACCTCCTCCCTCAAGGGGCTGGGCCTGCTGCTGGTGCTGGCCGTGCTCGTGATCTACATCGTGCTCGGGGTGCTCTACGAGGACTTCATTCATCCGCTCACGATCCTGTCGGGCCTGCCCGCCGCGGCCTTTGGAGCGGTGCTGACCCTCTGGCTCTTTCACGAGGAGCTGAACATCATGGGCTACGTGGGCATCATCATGCTCATCGGGATCGTGAAGAAGAACGCGATCATGATGATCGACTTTGCGCTGGCCGAGCGGGCGAAAGGCGAGTCGTCGGCGGAAAAGGCCATCCACCAGGCCTGCCTCGTGCGCTTCCGCCCCATCATGATGACGACTTGCGCCGCCCTCGCCGGCTCGCTGCCCATCGCGCTCGGATTGGGAGCGGGGGGCGCGTCGCGGCGCCCGCTCGGTCTGGCCGTGGTCGGTGGGTTGGTGGTCTCTCAGGTGCTCACGCTGTTTGTCACGCCGGTGATCTACATCTACATGGAGCACCTGACGTCGTGGCTGCGCCGGCGGCGACGGCAACCGGTCGGGATGCTCGCCGGCGGCCCTGGGGTCATCGCCAAGTAGGAATCCCAAGCGACGGCCCATGGCCCCGCGGGCCGGGTCTTGCATCCCCCGGCGCTCTCTGGCTTCATTTCGGCATGAAACCTTGTCGGGGGCGCCGTGTCTCCCCCCTTCCGACCATCCTGCAACCATGAGAACCTGTCTTGCGCCGGCGAAGCCGGCGCTTTCGTCTGCTGTCGACCAGCCAAGGCGCCGGCGCCACCCCCGACCTTGATGCCGTCCCCTGTCCTTTCGGAGTTTTCCCGCCAACGGGATGCCAGCCGAGTCCGGCGCCGGCTTGGAGCCGGCCACGAAACGCGTGTCGCGCTGGGGGCGACCCTGGCCGCCGCACTCTTCCTGCTCGCCGGCATGGCCGGTTGCTCGAACGGACCTTTTCCGTCGCGTTCGACGGGCGAAACCGGGGGGGGCATCGGGATCAACGAGGCCGGCCTCGCCAGGGCGCCGGCGCGGGACCGGGCGCTCTGGGAGGATCGCGTCGCCGCCGACGAGCTGCGCCGGGATGATTTCGCCAAGGCCGGCAAGGCACTCGATGCCGTCATCGCCTCGCTGGGCGGCCAGCTGTCCGACCCGGCGGAAGCCGCCCGGCAGACCCGCCTTTATCTCGCCAGCAACGCGACCACGGATTTCGTCGGCGAGCCGTACGAACGGGTGATGACCTATTACTATCGCGGCATCGTTTATTGGCGGGAGGGCAATCCCGCGATGGCCCGCACCTGCTTCCACAGCGCCGCCCTGGTGGACTCCGATCCGCTGACGCACCAGTATGCCAGCGACTACGTGCTGCCCGATTACCTCGAAGGCCTGGCCACGACCCTCATGGGCGGTGACGCTTCCGCCGATCTCACGCGAGCCCAGGCCAACACGAAGCTCCCGCTTCCGCCCTACGACCCCTATGCCAATGTCCTCTGCTTCGTCGAATACGGCCGCGGGCCGCTGAAATACGCGACCGGCCTTCATCAGGAGCAACTGCGCTTTGAGACCACGCCATCACAGACCCATTCCGCGGTCCTCGTCGTCGCCGGACAGAAGGTGACGTTGCCGCCCTACGACGACCTCGATTACCAGGCCACGACGCGCGGCGGCCGGATCATGGACTACGTCGTCGACGACAAGGGCGTGTTCGGAAGCAATCCCAAGAAGCCCGGGACGGCGCCCTTGCATCCGGCTGATACACGGGCCTGGGACAACCTGCCGCAATATCTCAGCTTCGCGGCCATCCGCCTTCCGCCCGGGACCCACGCGGCCCGCCTGCAGTTCTACGATGCCAAGGGACGCCTCCTTCCCGAATTCAGCCGGGATCTGACCATCCAGGTGGCCGGATCGGGCAAGGAAACGGTGGTCTTTCTGAGTGAGTTGTCCAATTCCTGATTCCGCCAGCGCGCCGCCTGCCGAACCATGATTTCCCGCCCCCACCCAGTCCTCGTTCTCACGCTCGCCGCCGGCCTGCTCGCCGGCTGCCACACGGCACCGCAGGTTTACACTCCGCTGGACGCGACGCGGTACACGATCGAGAGCACCGACAAGTTCGTCCTTCTGGACCAGGCCTCCCAGCTTCCGATCACGTGCACCGGCCTGCAGGAGCAGATCCTCCCCGACGGCAGGTTCCGGGTCGTCGCCAATGTGAGAAACCAGTCGGACCGACCGGTGACGGTGCAGGTCAATTGTGTGTTCAAGGACGAACAAGGCGTCTCGGCGGGTGACGAAACTCCGTTCCGCAACCTGGTCCTCGGCGGCGGTACCACCAAGGCGGTGACGTTCACCTCGATGAACAACCTGGCGCGGCGTTACACCGTGCAGGTGCGGCAGCCGCGCTGACGTCGCGCGCCAGCCGCCGCCGGTCGCTCCGGCCGCGAAGGTGATGTCCGTTGCCGTCGTGCCCGACCGGAGCCCGGCGCCGTCCACGCAGGCGCGGATTGGCGCTTGTCCCGCCACCGACAAACCCGCATCACGGCGACGAGAGCGAAGACCGTGAGCCGGACCTGCCGGCGGTCGATCGCCCGTTCCACCTCTCCAGATTCAACCCGCCCGCCGTGCGGCCGCTGCCGGCCCGCCATGTCCTCCTTCAAACGCGCCGCCACCGAATTGCGACCGACCCTCGCCCTGGCGCTGCCCATCATGGCCGGGCAGGTGAGCCAGATGTTGATGGGTCTGACCGATGCCGCGATGGTGGGGCATGTCGGACGCGTGCCGCTGGCGGCATCGGCCTTCGCCGGCAGCGTTTTTGGTTTCCTGTTCATCGCCGGCACGGGGCTGCTGTCCGCCGTGCCGGTCCTGGCCGCCCGCGCGCACGGCGCCGGCCAACCGGCGGAATGCGGCCTTTGGCTGCGCCACGGCTTGGTGGTGGGCCTGGGCACGGGAGTCGCGGAAGCGCTGGCGACCGTGGCGCTGGCCACGCAACTGCGCCACTTCGGCCAACCCCCGGAAGTGGTGGCCGCCGCCAATCCATTCTTCGTCATCATCGGCGCGTCGCTGATCCCGACGTTCGTGTTTCAGGTCATGCGCCAGTTCAGCGAGGCGCTCGGCCGGCCGCGGCCGCCCATGGTCATCCTGTTCCTTGGCGTGGGGCTCAACGCGCTGCTCAACTGGGTGTTCATCTTCGGCCACTGGGGAATGCCCGCGTTGGGGCTGACCGGCTCCGGCTGGTCGACGCTCGTCGCGCGGACGGCCTGCGTGGCCGTGCTCTGGTTCTGGCTGCGCCGTCACCCGGAGCTGGGCCGCCTGCTCCCGCGGATGCGCGACCTCCTCGCGCTGTCGCGGGAGCGCCTCGCCGAGCTGTTCCAGATCGGCGTGCCCGCCGCCGGCCAGCTGATCTTCGAAGCCGGCGCGTTCTCCGCCGCCGCCCTGATGATGGGCTGGCTGGGCACCGTCCCGCTGGCCGCCCACCAGATCGCCCTGAGCTGCGCGGCCCTCACCTTCATGTTTCCGCTCGGTCTGTCGATGGCCGCCGGCATCCGCATGAGCCAGACGGTCGGCCAGGGACGGCGTGATGCGCTGCGTTCGATCGGCTTCGGTGCGCTGGGGATGAGCACGGCGATGGCGTGTGTGTTTGCGATCGTGTTCGCCCTCGGCGGCGGCTGGATCGCCCGCGGCTTCACCGCCGACCCGGCGGTCATCGCCCTCGCGGCGCACCTGCTGCTGGTGGCGGCGATCTTTCAGATCTTCGACGGCGGTCAGGTCGTCGGCGCCGGAGCCCTGCGCGGTCTCACCGACGTCAAGATCCCCACGGTCATCACCTTGTTCGCCTACTGGCTCGTGGCGCTTCCGGGCGG
>JBJKRV010000271.1:0-4240 GCA_046704465.1 Opitutaceae bacterium
GCCGGCAGGTTTTGCTGCTAATGGTGAATAGCCGCTCAAATGAAATCAATCCGCGAGCTATTTGAGTCATCCCGGTTACTCTGCTTCCACCAATTCCGCGGCCGTTGTCGCCATGCAGCCAATTTCAGGAACTGAGGCGAATATCGGCACCGGGAGCCCAAAATCGACGTCCGATTTGCGTCATTTGCGTCACGTCCATCTGTTCGATGTGCTGTTGCGCTCCTTGGCCAGGCTGGGAACGGACTCTGGGTTGGAGCTGGCAACAGGCTCGAGAGTGATCAGCCTTCGCTCAGTGGACGAACGAAGGTGCCAACCTTGACGCAAAGGCACGCTTGGGCACTCTTTGTGTCATGAAGCAGACCGCCATCCTCCGGACGCGGATCGATCCTCGCCGCAAGGCGAAGGTCGAGAAGATCCTCGAAAAACTGGGCGTCACGCCGACCCAAGCCGTGAACATGCTCTATGCCCAGATCGAGCACCGGCGGGGCATCCCCTTCCCCGTGAACATCGAGGACAACAGCGACATTCTGCCCTCGGACCTGCATTACGGCGCCGTGATGGAGGAGATTGACCGATGATCCCCAAGCCGGGCGAGGTGTACCTGGTGGATCTCGGCATGGTGGCGAAGACGCGCCTCATGGTGATCGTTTCCCGGGACGATCCCGATCCGCCACGGGCCCTGGCGTTGGTCGTGCCCTTTACCACGAAGAACCGCGGTTCACCTTACGAGGTGGCCATAGGCCGGCCAAAGTATCTGCAGGGGAACTCCTGGGCCAACGTGCAAGGATTGGTCGCCGTGGGGCACGAGAAGCTGTTGCGGCGATTGGGGCGGGTGACTCCCGAGCAACTCGATCAGATCAAAGCTGCGATGCGCTACGCGCTCGATTTGTGAGGAGCGGATGCCGAGCGTCTCCGTGGCAAGTCGACTGATGTCGTGAGAAGGTCCTCCTGCCCCCTCGACGCCGGCAAACACGGTGGTGATTGCCTCGGTCATGGACAACCGCTCAGAGCATCAAAAAGAGGCCCCGGTTTCCAACGAATCCGGAGCCCAGAGGGCTTCAAGGCCCGAAGCGACCCGCGCTGAGACCATCGCTGCGCTCCTGAAGCAGATCGAGGAACTGGAGGCGCAAAAACAGTCCAAGGAAAGGGAGTTGCGAGAGCTCCAGAAACCTTCGAACTCAGTGTTCGATCGCAGTCCAGCCGCCGGGGGCCACACGGTTCCGACACGGCCGAAGGACAAGATTGCGCTCTTTCTCGATCTCTTCGGCGCCCGCCGCGACGTATATTCACGCTACTGGGAAAACGCTGCCACCGGGAGGAAGGGTTACTCGCCAGCGATCGACTACAGTCACGGAGGGATATCCGGTAAGCGCTATCTGCCACTCGACGAACGCGCCGTGGAAGCCCATCTCCGGGGCCAACATGCCATTGGAATCTATGCCCTCCGCCCGGACGATTCCTGCATCTTCGTCGCCGCAGACTTCGACGGAGAGGGTTGGAAGGACAGTGTCACGGCCTATCGAAACGCAGCTCGGGCGGCCGGAGTGGGCGTTGCCATCGAGCGGTCGCGATCGGGCAACGGTGCCCACGCTTGGATCTTCTTTGCCGAGCCGGTTCCGGCGGCACCGGCCCGGCAATTGGGAACGCTGCTGCTCGCCATGGCATCGGCGACGTGCCCGACCATGAGTTTGAGCGCGTACGATCGCCTTTTTCCCAATCAGGATACGATGCCACGCGGCGGTTTCGGCAACCTAATTGCCCTTCCGTTGGCGGGAGAACCTCGTCGAATCGGGAACACCGTCTTCCTAGATGATAGCCTACAGCCTGACCCCGACCAGTGGGCCCACCTGGCTGGCGTTAGCCGTCTTACGCGGGACGACCTCGATCGCCTTCTCGGCCAGATGGTTCCGATGGCGGCACCACCGGGCCAGAGCCGGGGTGACGACCTGGCTTTTGCTCTGGCGAATGACGAGCGCGTGCTGGATCTGTCCCGCCCGGCTATCGCGGCAGGCACCATCTCAGGAACCATCATCCTGCGTCTTGACTCTGGCTTGCACATTCCGCGCACGATCGCTCCCGCGTTGTTGGCCGCTCTCAAGCGGCTGGCAACTTTTGCCAACCCGATTTTCCACCAGAAGCTCCGGTTGCGGTTCGCGATCTATAATGTCCCGCGGTTCATCTTTGCTGGTGAAATTCACCCTGATCGCCTCGTGTTACCCCGGGGCGCTATGCAGGACGCTGTGGCCCTTCTCGAATTCGCAGGCGCCATTGTTACCGTCCAAGACGAGCGCTTGGCCGGCAATCGTGTGAGGTGGACCTTCCACGGGGAACTCCGTCCGGAACAGGCCGCCGCCGTTCGGGCAATGGCGAAGCATGATTACGGCGTCCTTTGCGCGCCGCCCGGCGCTGGCAAGACTGTCATCGGATGTGCGCTTGCCGCGCGATACCGGACTTCGACGCTCGTCCTGGTGAACCGGACAGTGCTCCTCGACCAATGGCGCAAGGAGGCAGAGCGCTTTCTTGGCCTCCAGCAGCGGAAGGAAATCGGCATCTGGCGCGGCCCCACCCGCCGGCTGACGCGTCAATTCGACATTGCCATGCTGCCAAGCCTCACCCGTGTCGAAGATTACGCGACCCTATTTGAAGGCTACGGCTTGATCATCGTCGACGAGTGCCATCACGTGCCGGCGGTCACCTTTGAACACCTGCTCCAGGCCTGCGCGTGCCGAAGGATTGTCGGTCTGACCGCGACGCCCGTCCGCAAGGACGGCCTCGAAAAATTGCTTTACCTCCAATGCGGACCAGTCCGCCACACGATTGCGACATCGCCCGAAGATGCCGCGCCACGGACGGTCTTCGTGCGACGAAGTTCATTTCATATACCTGCCTCGCTGGGGCAGCAGCCACCGATTCATGCTATTTGGGAAGCTCTGGTGGCGGACACCGGACGCACGCAGCAGATTGTCGGCGACATATTGTCGTCGCTTCGAGAGGGCTGCTGCCCGTTGGTGCTTTCTGATCGGAAGGCACATCTGGACAATCTCGAAGCTGAACTAAGGCGGCAGGGAAACGTCCCGGACATGGCCGTCTATCGGCTGGAGAGTGGTATTGGCAAGAAGCGGCGGCAGGCCATTCGGGATGAAATCGATCGTAGATTGGCGGAGTCCGGAAAACTGGTGCTGCTTGCGACTACGGCGCTGATCGGTGAAGGCTACGATCTGCCTCGTCTGGACACCCTTTTCCTCGCGATGCCGCTCTCATTCAAAGGCCGGTTGATCCAATACGCCGGGCGCCTGCATCGCCAACACGCGGACAAACGGGAAGTGCGGGTGTACGACTATCTCGACTCCGGCAATCCCCTCACCGCAGCGATGTTTCGGCGGCGGAACGCCGCCTACCGCCAGATGGGATATCGCATGGTCATGGACGATGACGAACCGACCGAGCAGTTGACCCTCCAATGATCACCCGCATCCGCCGACCTCCCGAGACCGCAACCTCACGGGGCGCTGCACCCCATTCACCGGGCCATCAAGATGGCCAAGGACCTCAAAGCAACCCCCGACGTGAGCATCCGAACTCTTGCTCGCCGTGAGAATATCTCACCAACGACGGCCTTACGTTGGCTGAAGCTTCTCGGTCTGTGCTCTTCGATCCAGAAGAGGTTGCTCAAAATCGACGACCGCGCCACCGCGTGGCGGTTCAGTGTACGGCGCTTGCTCCCGTTGGTGTCCCTCGAATCCTCCCAACAGGAGGAGATGTTTCGGCGTCTGGAAGCGACGCGGCGAACGTTCTGCAAGAGGGTCGGCGCTGCCCCTTCTCAGAGCAGCCACCGCCCATTCCGAAAGGCGTCTTAGCCGGCAATCCGGGTGTTTCGCAGTATTTCCCAATTCCGAAGGCGTTGCCTGAAAAACAGACCCATAACAGCCCGAAATCCGAACTCGCGAAATACTGCGAAACACTCCGCACTTTTATAACATAGCAAGTCCAGCCGCCTTACAAATGTCTGTTTCGCAGTATCCGAGAAGTTCGGATTCCATCCAGAATGGCTGCCCAGGCTGGGATCGAACCAGCGACCAAGTGATTAACAGTCACCTGCTCTACCGCTGAGCTACTGGGCAACGCGGCAAAAGAGGGTCTACAAGAAATTCCGCCGGAACAATGTCAATCCCGATGTGCCCGGACCCGGCTCATTGACGGGAGTCCGGCGGAGGCAGCGGCGTCTTAACCGGGAGGCGTT
>JBJKRV010000272.1:0-2976 GCA_046704465.1 Opitutaceae bacterium
GCCTACGCCGCCGCCACCTTCGACCCCGGGCGGCAGGTCCGCGAGTACCTCGGGCTTTTCAGCCGCCTCGTTTCCTGAGGGAGCTTCGCCGGCCGCGTGATGCCGGAGTTGCATTTCCGCCGCCGCTGCCCATCGGTTGGCCTGTGCCCGACCATCACGTTCACGGCTGCATCCGCCTCCGCGGCGTCCGGCAGAACAACCTCAAGGGATTCGACCTGGATATCCCCCTGGGGCGCTACATCGTGGTCACCGGCCTGAGCGGCGCGGGCAAGTCGTCCCTCGTGTTCGACACCCTGCATGCCGAGGGCCAGCGACGCTACGTCGAGACGTTCAGCGCCTACACGCGCCAGTTCCTCGACCTCCTCGACAAGCCGCGGGTCGACGCCATCGAGAACATCCGTCCGTCCATCGCCATCGAGCAGACCAACACGGTCAAGACGTCCCGCTCGACGGTGGGAACCATGACGGAGCTGACGGACTACTTCAAGGTGTGGTTCAGCCACGTCGCCGCCTGCTTCGATCCCGAGACCGGCGAGAAAATCGAGGACGACAATCCCCGGACCATCTGGGCCAAGGCCCGGGCGACACTGCCCGGCGCCTCCGTGGCGATCGCGTTCGCCGTGGTGCGCCCGAAGAACCTGACGTGGGCGGAAATCCTCCAAAACCTGAAGGCCCAGGCATACGTCCGCGTGCTCCTTCCCGGACCGGGGACGGAGCCCGACCGCGGCGGCGACGCACCGGAAGAATTCGAGGTGCATCGCGTCGACAGCCTGCTCGACCGCCCCCAGGAACTCGGCAAGACCGCCCGCCTTTTCGTCGTCCAGGATCGCGTCACCCTCGATGCCGGCCAGCGGTCGCGCTTTCTCGAGGCGGCCGAAACCGCCCTGCACTTCGGCCACGGCGAGGTCCTCCTCTTCCGCGAAGCCACCGCGGGGCGCTTCGCCCTCGCCGGCCATTACTCCCGCGGACTGCATTCGCCGCGGACGGGCCGCACCTTCCGGCCGGCCACGCCGGCGCTGTTCTCCTTCAATTCGCCGCTGGGCGCGTGTCCCAAGTGCCGGGGCTTCGGTCGCATCATCGACATCGACTATCGCCTCGCGATCCCCGACCACTCGCTCACGCTCGACCAGGGCGCCATCAAGCCGTGGGAGGGCCAGGTCTACGGCGAATCGAAGCGCGACCTGTACGTTTTCGCCCGCAAGCGCGGCATCCCCACGAACGTGCCGTTCGCGCAACTGACGCCCGAACAACAGGACTTCATCATCAACGGCGACCCGGATTACGGTCAGTCCGGCCGCCGCTGGCCCAAGGCGTGGTACGGTCTCAAGGGGTTCTTCCGCTACTTCGAGACCAAGACCTACAAGATGCACGTGCGGGTCTTTCTTTCGCGCTACCGCGCCTACAATACCTGTCCGGCCTGCGGCGGCGCCCGCCTCCAGCCCGAGGCGCTCTGCTGGAAATGGCGGGGCCGGACCCTCCCTCAACTGTATCAGCTTGCCGTCGGCGACCTCCTGGCGCTCGTCGTCGATTCCAAGTCCGAGACCCAGGACTCGGGGCCGGCCACCCATTCCGCCGATCTCGCCTACGACTCGATCGTCACCCGCCTGCGTTACCTGCAGCAGGTGGGCCTCGGCTACCTCACGCTCGACCGCGCCTCCCGGACGCTCAGCGGCGGCGAAGTCGAGCGCGTCAACCTGACCTCGTGCCTCGGCACCTCGCTGGTCGACACCCTCTTCGTGCTCGACGAGCCGAGCGTCGGCCTCCATCCGCGCGACGTCGGCCGGCTGATCGGCATCATCCGCTCGCTCACCGACTCCGGCAACACGGTCGTCGTCGTCGAGCACGACGACGCCATGATCCGCGCGGCGGATCACGTCATCGAGATCGGCCCGGAGCCCGGCGCCCGCGGCGGCCAGCTCGTCTTTCAGGGGCCGGTCGCCGGCCTCCTGCGCGCTTCCGCCAGCCTGACCGGGGCGTACCTTTCGGGCGCCCGGCGCCTCGACGCCCGCCCGCACCGGCGCCCGGTGCCGTCCGGCGCCTGGCTGCGGTTCTCGCAGGTGACGAAACACAATCTCCAGGCGCTCGACTTCGAGCTTCCGCTCGGCCGCTTCGTCTGTCTCTCCGGCGTCTCGGGCTCGGGCAAGTCCACCCTCCTCGACAACGTCGTCTACCAGGGGATGCTTTCCCGGCGCGGGCAGATGACGGAAGACCCGGCCGCGATCGGCGCCATTCACGCCGACCGCGAACCGGCCGAGGTGGTGCTGGTCGACCAGTCGCCGATCAGCCGCACGCCGCGCTCGAATCCCGCGCTGTTTGTCGAGGCGTGGGAGCTGATCCGCGAGCTCTACGCCGCGACGCCGGCGGCGCAGGAGGCCGGGTTCGGCCCGTCCAGCTTCTCCTTCAACAGCGGCGACGGGCGCTGCGACCATTGCCAGGGGCTGGGTTACGAGCGCGTCGAGATGCAGTTCCTCTCCGACGTCTTCGTGCCGTGCGCCATCTGCGAGGGCCGGCGGTTCAAGCCCGAGGTTCTGGCCATCGTCTGGAACGGCCGCTCCGTGTCCGACCTGCTGGCCACCTGCGTCGACGACGCCCTGCCGCTCTTCGCCGGCGAGCCGGCAATTCGCCGGCGCCTGGCCGCCCTGGCGGAGGTCGGCCTCGGTTACCTGACGCTCGGCCAGCCGCTCAACACGCTGAGCGGCGGCGAAGCCCAGCGGCTCAAGCTCGTGCGGTTCCTCGGCGCCTTCGGCGCCGCCGGTTCTGAGTTCAGCGTTCTGGGTTCTGGGTTGGAATCCACCGATTCGAGCCCGGCGGCAAGCAACCCGGAACCCAAAGCTCAAAGCCCGGAACCCACGCCTCACGGCGCTCTGCTCCTGTTGGACGAGCCCACCACCGGCCTCCACAAACATGACGTGGGCCGCCTGCTCGCCGTGCTGCACCGGCTCGTCGACGCCGGCCACAGCGTGGTCGTGATCGAGC